>QKGY01000383.1 GCA_003250235.1 Desulfuromonadaceae bacterium | reverse complement strand
TCCGAGTACGCCCATACCATGGCCATGGTTCACGAGACCGACATCGATACCTACGTGCGGGAATAGATGCGTTGACGGCTGCGGCGAAAGGACCTTGCCAGTTCACAGAAATCCATTAAAGTATAACTATACGAAGTGGACAGAATCTCTGTGAATGCTTTCATCGCCAAGGAAAGGAGGATCTTTCATGGCCACCCAGCATTTCAACGAAGACGTTGTCAGTCATGTCATCAAATACTGCATCCGCGACCACGCTTTCGCCCAAAAGGTTTTCAACGCGGTCATCATGGAAAAACATCACACCGTCCGGCTTCCTGACGGCGAGATCGAGCTGACCGAGGAGAATATCGCCGAATTCGTCGAGCGCTATAGCTCCGAAGTAGAGCCGACCATCTGGGAATCCAAAAGGCGCAAAAACTAAAAGCGTTTCTCGCACCCAATTCCAAGCATGTCAAAGGGCAGAGCCATATGGCTCTGCCCTTTTTCCCACCTCATTCCGCCAAGACACTTTCCTGCGTCAAATCCCTGCAACGTGACAGCTCTCAGCCGCCATCCTGGCCCTGAACGACTATTCCCTCCGTAAGGGGATCACTTGGGCGGTCGCCGTGATTCCTTGCCAAAGCGGGACACCAAACCGATCACCCCTCCCCAGAGCCGCTCTCGAAGACGATAGTACCAGGGTCGCAAGCGCCAGGCGGGATAGATGATTTCCTGGCAGAGGGCGAAATCATGTTCAAAGAGGGCCTGTACCTGTTCGGCAATAACCGGATCATCCACCTCCTGGTTGGCCTCCAGATTCCAGTGGTAATTCCACCGGTCGGCATTGGTCGAACCGATACTCACTCGGGCATCGCATAAAAGGACTTTGGCGTGCAGAAACCGTGGCTGATACTCAAAGATGCGCACTCCGTTGCGCAGCATCCGTTCGTAGTGTCGGCGGCCCATCCACCGCACTGCGGGGTGGTCGGTCACCGGACCCGGGAGCATCAATCGGACATCCGTTCCGCGACGGGCGCTTTGACCCAGAGCCCTCCGCAGCTTGCCCGGCGGGACAAAATAGGCCGTTGCGAGCCATGCCCGCTGTCTCGCATGGCGGATATGGGTAATGAACGAACGCAGGATCTCCGATTTTCCCAGAGTACTGGTATGCGCAGCCACCCGGCCGAGGGTTCCCTCCGCGCCTTCACTGAGAAAGCGAACCGATGGAAGAGTGATTGGAGCCTCCGACCATCGGTTCCAGGTTTCCAGAAACAACGCCTGCCAATGCGCCACACTGGGGCCCTCCACGGCAATCATGATTTCATGCCAGTAGCGATCCGGATAGCTCTGCGGATCGAAACGGTCCGTAATCCCCGTCCCACCGGTAAACGCCACCTGGCCATCGACAAGGAGCAGCTTTCGGTGATTGCGGAAAAGATTACGTTGCCAGCGCAGATAATGCAGGGGGTTGTACTCCAGCACATGAACCCCCCGACTCGTCAGGTGCTGCCGATCGCGTGGTTTCAAATTGAAACAGCCGTAGCCATCCAGAAGAAGGTACACATCGACACCCCTGTCTGCGGCATCGGACAGGGCTTTGATAAACCGGTCCGCCAGCTGGCCAGACTCGAAGAGGTACATCTCCATCAGGACGTAGTGAGTCGCCTGCTGTATTCTCTCGATCATAGCCGGGAAAAATCGTCCCCCATCGACAAGAAGCCGGAAACGGTGGCCACTTCTCCAGGTGAATCGTGTCTTGTGGGAAGAATTTCCGGGCATGGAGTTTTCCCCAAAGAGAGTCGCGGATTCCTCGCAGAAAGAGATAAAACGTTATTATATTGACACAGTATAACGCCTATTTTAATGTTGACACTCGATATCCAGCAAGGGAGGCCGTATTGAAACTGATCCATGCATACATCCGGTTTACGGATGCCCTGAACGAGAAGGTCGGCTACGTCATATCCTGGTTCTCCACCCTTCTCGTCCTCGTCGTCTGCTACGACGTCTTTACACGCTACGTGCTCAATTCGAGTAAAGTCGCCGTGCAGGAGATGGAATGGCATATATTTGCCCTGATCTTCCTGATCGGTGCCGCTTACACGTTAAAAGAGGATGGCCACGTACGGGTTGATGTCTTCTACAGCCACATGAACCCGCGCAACAAAGCGATTGTCGACCTGCTCGGCTGCGTGATTTTTCTGATCCCTTTCAGCATCCTGGTCATCTGGACCAGCATCAAATTCGTGGAGATGAGCTGGGTGATCCGCGAGGTCAGTCCCGACCCCGGCGGGCTTCCGGCGCGTTATCTGCTCAAGGCCTCCATCACCGCCGGTTTCGTTCTCGTGCTGCTTCAGGGCGTCGCCATGGCGTTGCGTAACCTGCTGACCCTGCTGGGGCGTCCGCTGGACGCCTCGGCGGAAAAGGGCAAGGAGGTCGGGCATGGCTGAGTTTCTCCCCTTTATCCTGTTTGCCTCGGTCTTCGCGCTGCTGCTGCTTGGTTTCCCCGTCGCCTTCACCCTGGGCGGCGTCTCCCTGATCTTCGGCTATTTCACCTTCGGCCTGGGATTTTTCCAGCTGCTCCCCCTGCGCATCTGGGGGACCATGACCAACTACGTTCTCATCGCCGTACCCCTGTTTGTCTATATGGGGCTGATGTTTGAAAAATCGGGACTGGCCGAAGAACTTCTGGAGACCATGGCCCTGCTGTTCGGCCGGATGCGCGGCGGGCTGGCCATATCTGTCATCATGGTCGGTGCCGTGCTGGCCGCCTCGACCGGCATCGTCGGCGCCACAGTGGTAACCATGGGACTTCTCAGCCTCCCCACCATGCTCAAGAGGGGATATTCCCCCGAGCTGGCGACCGGAACCATCTGCGCCGCCGGCACCCTTGGCCAGATCATCCCGCCTTCCATCGTGCTGGTGCTTTTGGGAAGCGTCCTCAACATTTCCATCGGCGACATGTTCGTCGGAGCGGTCATTCCCGGCATTATCCTGGTTTTTCTCTACGTGATCTGGATACTCATCGTCGCGCTGTTAAAGCCCGAGTCGGCACCGGCCATGCCCATCGAAGAACTCAATGCCTTCAAGGGCAAGGCCATGGTCAAGAGGATCATCCGTGCCTTCCTGCTGCCCGCCTTCCTGATCTTGGCCGTCCTGGGGTCTATTTTTGCCGGCATCGCCTCCCCCACCGAAGCGGCAGCCGTCGGAGCGCTTGGCGCTACCCTGCTGACCCATGAAAGGCACCACCGTGCTCACCTGTATGGTGTTCGTCCTGCTGGTCGGCGCCACCGCCTTCGGACTGGTCTTCCGGGGGATGGGCGGCGACCGCACCATCACCCACATGATTCTTCAGTCGAACATGGGACCGCACATGTTTCTGTTCCTGGTGATGCTGATTATTTTCATCGCCGGATTTTTCATCGATTTCATCGAGATCACCTTCATCATCGTCCCGGTGGTTGCCCCGATTTTCCAGCACCTGGGTATTGACCTGCTGTGGATCGGCATTCTCATTGCCGTCAACCTTCAGACATCGTTTCTCACACCTCCCTTCGGCTTCTCCCTGTTCTATCTCAAAGGGGTGGCCCCCCCTCAGGTGACAACCGGCCATATCTACCGCGGGATCATTCCGTTTATCACCATCCAACTGGTTGCCCTGATGATCATTGTCTTCTGGCCCGAGACCGTGACCTGGCTACCCAAGTTCATGGCCAGCAAGCCCTGATCCTAAATGTGATTCGCCGCATAAAAAAAGGCCCGCCAATCGGCGGGCCTTTTTTTGTCTCGTTTCGGCCGTTGTACTAATCCGGCAGCGATGCGTAGGCCAACTCGGAGATTTTGGCCCACTGCTGGGCATCGGCCTGATATTTAAGGAAATGATCGTATACTTTTTTGCTCATTGGGTCGCTGGCAGCCACTTCGTCCAGAACTTCCTTCGAATAAACCCGCAGTTGCTTGATAACGTCATCGGGGAACTTACGCAACTGGACCCCTTCTTCCTTGATCATTTTCTGCAGGTAGAAATTGTTCTTGGTCTCCGACTCGCAGAGCATCCACAGGTTACAGGCCATGGCAGCCGTCGTGACAATATCCTGAAGGTTCTTGGGCAGGGCTTCGAAAGCCTGCTTGTTGACGAAGGTCTCCAGCACGGTGCCGGGCTCGTGCCAGCCCGGATAGTAGTAGTACTTGGCAACCTTGTAGAATCCCATCTTGTAATCGTTGTAAGGGCCGACCCACTCGGTGGCGTCGATGACCCCGCGCTCCAGGTTGGTGTAGATCTCGCCTCCGGCAGAGAGGATAGCCGTTCCGCCCGCTTTGGCCAGAACCTTGCCGCCAAGCCCCGGGATACGCATCTTCAGCCCCTGGAAGTCGGCAATGCTCTTGATCTCACGGTTGAACCAGCCCCCCATCTGGACACCGGTATTGCCGGCCGGCATCGGCTTGAGGTTGAAGGGGGCATACACCTCTTCCCACAGCTCCATGCCACCGCCGGTATAGATCCAGGCGTTCATCTGCTGGGCATTCATGCCGAAGGGAACCGCAGCGAAGAACTGGGCGGCCGGGGCTTTTCCGGCCCAGTAATAGGCGGCGCCATGCCCCATTTCCGCCGTTCCCTGGCTGACGGCGTCAAAGACTTCGAGAGGGGGAACCAGCTCGCCGCCACCGTAAACCTGAACTTTCAGCTGGCCGTCCGACATGGTGGTGATCATTTCCGCCAGTTTGTCGGCCCCTTCCCCCAACACGGGAAAGTGGGGGGGCCAGGTGGTTACCATTTTCCACTCATAGGTCTTCTTGGTAACAACTGCCGGAGCTTCGCCTTTTTTCTCCTGGCTACAGCCAAAAACCAGCCCACTGCCCACCGCTGCGGCGGTGACCGCACCTGCCTTTTTCAGAAAATCGCGTCTTTCGTTGTCGGCCATGCCATCCTCCTTTCGGATCACGTCAATCGTTTAAGGACCACAGGTCTTTCATACAAAGTTCTAAAAAATTAATACGCCATTCTAGGATTGTCAATTTGTTATTCGGCGTCTCCTGGTAACTATAGGCCATTACTAGGTAACATTGTTTTATTAACTGCCGACTGCTCCCCGGATTTTCTTCTCTCCCGAGATGAGAAACCAGATCGCAGCCAAGATCTGCAACCCCAGCATAAGAGCAAAAGCGGCCTGATAGGCCTGCGGATCATAAAAACCGCCTGTCACGGGTGGCCACTGGTCAATAATCGCGCCGATTCCCCATTGTCCGCCGAATGCCGCCAGAAAAACGAAAACGTTTAATCCCGTGTTGGCTCTTCCGGCCAGATGGGCAGGAAACGACTGGGAAAGAACCGCATAGGGCAGGATGTTCGTTGTCCCGAAAAACCCGAAAAGCACCCACAGAGGCACGGTCAGGGACACCACCTGAAACACCAGCAGCCCCTGAACCAGCATGAACAGGGTCATGCCGGCGCCCGCCACCACGATCGGTCGGATCCCGTGACGGCTTAAAAATTCGGCCAGAGCCCCGAGGGAAAGGAAACCGGCAATCATCGCCACAGCAATCAGCAACAGCGTATCGGCAACCTCCATTCGCCCGTATCCTGCCACATCCCGCAGCCAGGGTCCCGACCACAATCCCTGTACGGACAGGAAAACCGCCTGAGAAGCAATCGTCCAGGGGGCGATCCGCCAGAACACCCGGCTGCCCAGAATCTGCCGGATGCCCTTAACCTGCTCGGACAGCGTCTCAGGGTGACGGCTACCGGCATGCTCGGGAACGACCCAGTAAACCACCGATGCCACCAGAAGGGTCAGCGCCGCCAGGCCGGCGAACAATCCCCTCCAATCCATAAACCGCAGGGCTACTTCGACCGGTGCCGTCGCAAAAAGGGCCCCAAGGCCGCCGGCGGCCATCTGCATCCCGTTGACCAGAGGAAGGCGGTCCACCGGAAACCACTGCACGAAGGCCTTGAATGCGGCCATCAGGCAGGCAGAAACGCCGAAACCGATCAACGCCCGTCCCACCACCAGCATGGCCAGAGAATCGGAGACCGAGAAGACAAAAGCCCCCAGAGCAGCAAACAGAAGCAGACCCGCTTCGACCCGTCGTGGTCCATAACGATCAAGCAGCACCCCGAGGGGTAACTGAAAACTGGCAAAAGTCAGAAAATAGGCCGACGTCAGAAGGCCCAGCCCCGCCGGGTCCAGGCCCAGGTCCGTCACCAAGTTCGGAGCGATTACGGCATTGACCACGCGATAGACGTAGGAAAGAAAATATCCAAGGGCAAAGGGGATAAAAACGCGCGACAACTGCCCAATCCGGGTCATCATGAACACCTCACCTCTCGTTCTTCTCTTTTCCCCAGTCAGCCATTCTCGCAGCTTGGACAACATTCCAGAGGCCACTGACGGCAATCGGTATTGACAGAAGGCGTCAAAATATTAAAATTCACCAATGTATGGTTCTTTTTCCCATCCCATCACTCCAAGGAGGTTCCCATGAAAACAGCGCTCTGTCGCATCACCCTCTGCAGCATCCTCGTTCTGGCCCTCAGCGTGACCCAGCCTCTGCGCGCTCAGGCGTCGGATATCTACACCTCGGCCCTGAACGACTTGGTGGCCTCCGGCAACACCCTGCTGGTCAGCATGTCCCAAATCACCCTGACATCCTTCACGATGCTCAACCAGCTCTCGGCTCTGGAATCCTCAGTCACCACCTACCAGAACAGCGTCATGGCCCTCTACGACACCATGGCCAACAACACGGCCACCATCACCCTGGCCAGCGAATCGCTGCTCGCCCTTCAGAACCTGGCCACCCTCAGTGCGTCGCTGACCTCCCGATGCTTTCCCTTTCGGAAACCATCATCGTGCTGGCGCCCATCACCTCGCTCTCGGTGCTGGAATCCTCCCTGATGGCCATGCTGCGCCTCTCGGACGACATCGGCACCATGGCCGATCGCATCCTGGAAATGGCCGACAAGATTCTGCTGATGGCCGACAATATCGGCACCATGGCCGATCGCATCCTGGCGACGCAGATCATTCAGAGCAACAACCTGCAGGTTATTACCGACGCCAGTCTCACAACACAGGAGAACATTCTTACCCTGTTCTGCCTCTATCTGAAGTGCTGAGTTTTCGTGCCTATGGGGAGAGGGGGGTATCTGCCTCTCTCCCCGTTTTCAGCGCACAACCAGAATCAGTATCTTGGTCAGCAGGATCATGCCGATCAGAGCCACGGGATAAACCGTGGCATAAGCTGCCGCAGCATAAGGGGTGTCCGACAGGGAAGATGCGGATACAAGCCCCGGCGTACTCGTCATCCCCCCGGTAAGAACGCCGAGCAGGCGAAGAAAGCGGATGCGAAGGAGATACCGGCACACCACCAGGCTGATGACCAGGGGAGCCGAGGTGACAAGCACACCGGAAATCAGCAGAGGGATCCCCTGCTGCGCCAGGGTATGCAGAATGGTCTCTCCGGTATGGGTGCCGACTGCCGCCAGAAAAAACACCAGCCCCAGCTCGCGGATAAAGCGGTTTGCCGTCGCGGGGATTTCCCAGAGGATGGGACCGGTTTTGTACAGACGACTCAGCACGAGACCCGCCAGAAGAACACCTCCGGTCGTCCCCAAGGTAAAAAATCCGATTCCCGGCAGATAAAGAGGGATCTCGCCGATCAAAAACCCGGCAAGCAGACCCAGAAGAATGGGCAGGAGATTGATGCGGTACAGTTCCCGGCTGTCGTTGCCCAACATCCGGGTCACATTGTGCAGGGAGTTCTCGTCTCCGACCACGTGCAGCACGTCGCCGAGGTGCAGACGGGAATGACCGGCTGCCGGCAGGTCGATGCCGTTGCGGGTAATCCGGGTGACCTGCACGTTAAAGACGACGGCCAGATTGAGCGAACCCAGGCTGTGCCCTACGGCCTCGCTTTTCGAAACGACGATATTCTTCTTCGTCAGTCCCCGGTTGAAGGCGATCTCCTCGTCGATGGAACGGCCCAGAAACAGTTCGGCCCTCTGCAGATCCTTTTCCCGCCCGGCGATACGCAAGCGGTCGCCCTGACGAAGAATCGTATCGCCGAATACCAGAATCGGCTCCGAAGCCCCTTTGCGCAACATTCGGGTAATCACCACCGGGGCAATGTCCTTGAGGAAGATGTCCCGGACCGCCTTGTCGAAAAGATTGGGATTGGTCACCTCAATATGGTGGACGGAGAAAGGGGGATAGTTTTCCGTCACTTCGCGATTCAGCGCTTCCTCCTCGGCGGCAATATCCACGCGAAGCACCCTCGGCAGGAGTTTGATAAACAGGATCACCCCGACCACCCCGAAGCAGTACGTCAATCCGTAGGCCGCCGGGGCCCGGCTTTTGGCCACCGCCTCGACCGCCACAGCCAGACCGGGGGTGCTGGTCAGCGCTCCGGAAAACAGGCCGGCGCCAATGTCGGCATCAAAACGGAACAGCCAGCAACAGGCCAGGGTGGTCAGGAAACCCGAGAGGACCATGACCAGGGCCCCCAGAGAGAGTTTCATCCCCTGACGTCGGAACGATGACAGAAAGCCGGGACCGGCCTGCAACCCCACCGAATAAATGAACAGGGCCAACCCCAGGGTCTGGAACTCGCCGGGCAGCGTCAGGCCGTAATGCCCGAAAACAAGAGCTACAAAAATAATCGCCGAGGAACCGAGAGAAAACGCCTTGAGCCGGACCTGGCCCAGCGCTTCACCCAGCAGGATGATGACAAGAAGAAGAAAAATGGGATTGTGAAGCAGTTGCATGGAACCCCTGAAAGGGAGGGTTGGGAATCGCCTGTTTGCACCGAATTCTACCTATTTAACACGACGGGGACAAAACTCAAGCATCCATTTGTGCGTCGCCCGTGTCGAGGGGCGATTTGCTTTGTATAATGGGCGTAGAGGAAACGGCCGGTGACATTCCGGCGACCGGACGGAAGGACACGCCATGCCCCGTCGACTCCCCTTTCGCTGCATTGAACCTTACTTTTTCGCCGGGCTTCTCGACGACCCCGTGCTCCTGCTCAAAGTCCGTCCCCTGGGGCGCAGTCTTCTCTTCGACTGCGGGCGCATCCATCACCTGGCGAAACGCGTCATCCGCAATCTGGATGCCGTTTTCATCTCCCATGCCCATATGGACCACTTCATGGGGGTGGACACCCTGGTCCGGCATGTCCATGTCTCTCCGAAAACCCTCGACCTTTTCGGCCCTCCGGGGATCGCCGAGCGCCTGGAGAAAAAGCTGCAGGGTTACGACTGGAATCTGGCCGAGCCCTACTGGTGCCGCTTGCGGGTTTCGGAGGTATTCCCCGACCATCTCCGGCAGAGCCTTTTCGAAGGGGCCAAAGGATTCCACAGGCGCCCACTCGGACAGCTGCCCCGAGAGGATCGCATCATCTACCGAAATCCCTATATGCGGGTGGAAGCGGAACTCTGCGACCACAGGATTGCGGTCCTCGCCTTCAAAATCACCGAGTATCCCGCCTTTACCCCAGACATGGCAAAGGTGCGTGGATTGAACCTGCCGACCGGCCCCTGGCTCAACGTCCTGAAAAAAGCCTACCACCAGAACGCTCTGTCCCAAACCCGCATCCAGGTTCCGACACACAGAGAGGACGGCGCCACGGTCCTGGAGTACAGAGACGCCGCGCCCCTGTATGATGCCATCCGCACAGAGACGCGCTGTTCAAGCGTAGGCTACCTGACCGACGTGGGCCTGACGGAAGAAAACAGCGAGAAGATCTCTTCCTTCTTCCGGGAGGTCACTCTGCTGATCAGCGAATGTGCCTTTCTGGCCGAGGACCAGGAAAAAGCCCGGGCGTCCTGGCATCTGTGTACCGACGATCTCAATCACCTTCTCGAACGCCTAAGGCCGGCTTTCGTCCTCCCCATGCACCTTTCCAAGAGCTACATTCAGCAAAGCCATCGGCTCTACGAGCAGCTCATACCGCCGCCGGGGACAACCCTGCTCAGGTTGCCGGAGCATCTGACACCCCGCCCGCTTCTCCCACGGGAGGTCGCACACCTGAGCGGTTTTCACTAAAACGTGCCGGGCAACGCGGTTCAGGTTTTTGCCCCTCCGTCCCTTGACGGACCGGGCATTGAGCGATCTAGTTAAAGCAGGCCCCCGGCCACTAACAAACATCAGGGAGGTGCTCCATGCTAAGCAAACTCGAACGCGCCAAAAACTTCGTGCAATCCAGCCCCAAGCTGAAAACCTTTCAGGTCAGGCTGGACAAGGATGAGCTGTACCTGAGCCGCGAGGGCGACCTCTTCGCCCGGCTGATCCCGGAGGAGTCCTCGGAAAAGTGGCGGATGGAATATTTTCGCAATTTGGAGGAATGGGTCAGTATCGATTTCGCGGGAACGCTGGAGGAATGCCTGGAGTTTCTCGCCGATTCCCGCCACTACCAGTTCTGGGAAGGATAAGGATATCCTGAGCGGGACTTCAGAACTCGAGAATGGAGGCAATCTCTTCGCTGCGTGCGGCGGCGTCCGATTCTCCGATATCCATGAGATGCTCCACGTAGCCAGGCTCGAACATGATCATGCTGAGCCAGTCATGGCTTTTGGTTTTGGAGGTCCCCAGGCCGCGGTTCAGAAAACGGAAGACCCCGGGGAGCCGGTCTTCATACCCGCCGGCCAGTTTGCCCAACTCCTGCGACGGGCGCAGCAGGAACAGGCTGACCAACCGGTGCCCGTCTCGCTTTCGTTCAGGCATCTTCTCCAGCAGATCGTTTACCAGCTCGAGATGCCGGGCGTCTTTGTCGAGAACATCCAGAAAGACCGAATTCATCAGGGTGCCGATAATCTGTGCCGGCGGCGGATAATCCCGAATGGCCGGCACCATGGCTTCCTCCATGGTGCGATCATAACGGGTCGTGATGGCCAGGATGCGGTCAGCCCCCAGGTGAAGGGCCGGCGACAGGGGCGCGGCCTGACGGATGCCTCCGTCTCCATACCAGTCGTTACCTACGCGCACCGCCGGGAAAAACAGGGGCAGGGCCGCCGACGCCAGGACGTGTTCTATGGCGATATCGGCTTTGATGCAGTAGCGGTTGGGCCGCTCCCAGACCGTAACATGATTGCCCTGGATCCAGGTGACCGACTGAGCCGTCGCGTAGTTGGTCCCGGTCAGCGCCAGAGCCTGCAGCCGGCCCTCTTTCAGATTTTCCCTGACCCCCTGAAGGCTGCCCAGGTTTCTATGCAGGAAACTCCGTAACGGCTCCGTGTCGACCAGACCACGGGCCGAGCTCAGTTGGGACATCCCCCCCGAGACCAGGCTTCCGCCCCAGCGAAACACCTTTCTCGCCAGAGCCCATACGTCCGCATAGAAGACCTCGTCAACCCGAAGCCCTTTCCAGAGTTCTTCCAGCCCGGCCACGGCCTGGGGAAAGGACCCCCGATGGTTGGCCAGATACGCCGCGTTGATCGCTCCGGCCGAAACCCCGGTCAGGATCGGGATGTGCAGATGGGGGTAGTTCCGGGCCAGGTAACGCAGGAACCCCACCTGGTAGGCGGCCCGTGCGCCGCCGCCGCTGAGCACAAGAGCCATTTGTGTCGAGGTCTTCTTCATCCGCGATCCCCCCTCGGATCATCCGTCATCACAGGCTAGGACAAAAAATTCTTCACACCGGTAAAAAAGATCTGCGCGGCAATCGCCGAGATGAACAGCCCCGTCAGCTTGGTGAGGATGGTCAGCCCCTGCTGGCCCAGCAGTTTCTCCAGGCGACCCGCCATGAAAAGCATCCCCCCGACGGTCAGCACCGCGGCCAGCAGGGCCAGGCTGGCGACTATCTGCTCGGCGAAGCTTTTCAGGCCGGCCCCCATGACCAGTAAAGCGCCGATGGTGCCCGGCCCCACGGTAATGGGGATGGCCAGGGGCACCACCGCCACTTCCTCGCGTCCCTCCGACGAGGAAACGGCGGCTTTGCCATGGATCAGGGCGATGGCCGACAGAAAGAGAACCGCCCCCGCGCCGATACGGAACGCATCGAGAGTGATGCCGAACAGGGTGAATATATAATGCCCGAACAGATAGAGCGTGAAACAGGTCAGCACCACCGCCACCGTCACCTTCGTGGCCGTACGCTGTCTTTCCGCCGCCGTGAAATCCTTGGTCAGCGAGAGAAACGCCGAAATGACGAAGAACGGCGTCAGAATGATGAAGAGTTTCAGATAAACGTTGACGAACATGGTCAGCATGATCAGACGGTTCCCTTCAGCAGACGTTTGCCCACCCAGTGGCTGGCGAACTGCATGGCGGTACGCCCGCAGCGCTTGCTTTTGTCGTGCGACCACTGGATGGCGGCTGTGCGCAGCTCGTCAGTCCAAGGTACCGTCAGGGCATTCTGGCCGGCCAGTTTTTCCACGCATTGCCGCACGACCCGCAGATAATGGTCCTGGGAGAAGACATGAAAGGCCACCCAGAGCCCGAAGCGGTCGGAGAGGGAAATCTTTTCCTCCACCCCTTCGCCATGGTGAATCTCGTTGTTGACCATCTTGGCCCCCAGGTTGTCCGTCTCGTATTCGGGCAGCAGGTGACGGCGGTTGGAGGTCGTGTAGATTTTCACGTTGTCCGGGGCGCTGTACACCGAGCCATCCAGAGCGCTCTTGAGCATTTTGTAGCTCGGCTCACCGGGCTCGAAAGACAGGTCGTCACAGAGCAGAATAAACCGAAAGGGTTGCTTCTCTATCGCCGCGAAAATATCGGGAAGGTAGGTCAGATCGTCCTTGTCCACCTGCACCACGCGCAATCCCCGGGGGGCATAGGTGTTGAGAAGCGCCCTCACCAGCGAGGACTTGCCGGTCCCCCGGGTTCCCCACAGCAGCACGTTGTTGGCCGGATAGCCGGCAAGAAACTGCCGGGTGTTGTCCTCGACAATCGCCTTCTGCTCCTCGATGCCCAGAAGCTCGTCAAGACGGACCGGCTCGACCTTTCGGACCGGTTCCAGATACCCGGAGAAGGAATGGCGACGCCAGTTGGCGGCGTTGCAGGTATTCCAGTCGACCGATTCTACGGGACGGGGGAGAAGCTGTTCGAGGGATGTAAGCACGCGTTCAAGCTGTGCCACGACTTCCGGTTTGAGGTTCATCATCAGGACTCCTTGTCAAACGCCTTTCGGGGTCTGGTTTCAGGCTTCTCGGCTCTGCCCATCCGCTGCCGGTTCCGGTCCGAGAAGAATGGCCAGCCACCGGGTGCCCTCGTTGCTCTCCATGGCAATCTTCAGGGTCATGGTGAGGGGAACGGACAACAGCATCCCCACCGGTCCCCACAGCCATCCCCAGAAAACCAAGGAGAGAAAAACCACCAGGGTGGACAGGCCCAACCCTTTCCCCATCACCCGTGTTTCAACGACATTGCCGTACAGGGTGTTGATCAGCAGATATCCGACGCCGACGATCAGCGCCCGGAACGAACCGAGCTGGACCAGGGCGATGAGAATCGCCGGCACGGCGGCGATGATCGACCCGATATTGGGCACATAGTTCAGCAAGAACGCCAGCAGCCCCCAGAGCAGCGGGAAATCGACCCCGAGCGCCCAGAGCATGAGGCCGACCGTGCCCCCCGTCGCCAGGCTCATCAGGGTCTTGATGAGAACATAGCGCAGCAGACTGTCGCTGAACACCGCAAAACGCCCCATGGAGTGCGTCACATCCCCGAAAGCGCTGCGCAGCTTGTCGGGAAAACTGGCGGCTTCGAGCAGCATGAAAATGACGGTCAAACCGATCAGAAAGGCATTGGTCAGCAGCCCGCCCAGGCCCGAAAGCATATTGGCCACCAGACGCATGGCCGCCCCCGGGTTGATCTGCTCCACCACCATCTGCTTGGGGATATGGATACCGAGAGAAGCCAGCCAGGAGACAACCCGTCCGGCCTCGTCCTGAAGGCGCAGCTGATAGCCGGGAAGAGCGGCCCGAAAATCGTTGATGGAGCTGCCGAGCAGAGCCGCCAGCAGCACATCGAGGGCCAGCAGGGCCATGACCATCAGGCCGATGGCGATTCCAATGGGAACCCCCCGACGTTGAAGCCAGAAAATCGGCGGGACAAAAATCACGGCAATAAAAGCGGACAGCACGAAAGGAACCAGCAACTGCTGGGCTTCGCGCATTCCGGCGACCACGATCACCGCCGCCGCCAGGGCGAAAAGAACCCGCAGGCCTCCGGAAGATTTCATGTCAGCGGTCACAACACCCCTCCCCGAAGAAAATCGGTCAAAACAGCGCCTATCATAACGCAAATACCCGGACGGATAAATTTTTTTTCACCCGTCCCGTATCCGCCTGTTTTTCCGAAATCCAGGCCTTAATGAACAAGCCCCCCGGAAGATTTTCCGGGGGGCTTGGCGTTCGCAAATGAGCCTTCGACATCAATAGCCGTTGAAGGTTCCAGCCGGGTCCGCCACCACCGTACCGACGTTGTTGGCCCCGTCGGGGTCGGTCAGGTAGGTTTCCACGTCCGCCGGGGTCGCGCCGCCTGTCAGGCCGCTGATGCCGATCAGTCCGTCGCTGGTGCCGCCGGTGGTGATCAGGCTGTAGGTGTTGTTGGCCACGTTGCTGTTGAGATCCAGAAGCAGCGTGGAGGCGTTGATGGAGGTCGCCGAGAAGCTCGTCCCCGTTGACGTGAAGATATTCCCCGACACCGTGGCGCTCATGGTGCTGCTGGTATCCTCCAGCAGGGTCATACCGCTGCTCACGAGATTGAAGGAGATGTTCTTGGCCGAGAGCTCGCCGATGTTGCGGGCGTAGATGCCTGTCGTCCCGCCGGTGATGGTGCCGCCGTTGAGGGTGAAGGAGCCGGCGCTGTTCTCCAGGTGGAAGCTCTGCCCCAGCGAACCGCTGACCGTGGCGTTGGCGACGGTGACATCGGCCAGCGAGTTGGTATAGACGATGGTATTGCCGCCGACGTTGTTGGGGTTGGTGACGGTGATGTCGCCGAAGTTGACCACGCCGTCGGCGTCGTTGATAACGATGGCCGTGCCGATGCGATCGAGGATATCCACCTTGTCGAAGGTGATGGCCGACCCCGATCCGATGCCGTCGATGTTGATGCTGGTGGTGGCGTTGTCGATGGCGGTATCGCCGAGCACCTGGAACCGGGAACCCGAACTCAGGTTGCTCAGGTTGATGCCCACGGAACCGGCATTGACCGCCTTGACCGAGGCCAGAGTGATGTTGGTGGTGATGGAGTCGAGATCGATAGCCGGGGCGTTGGTGGTGTCGATCAGCCCGTCGATGACCGTGAGGGTGGCTGCCGAGCTGTTGCGGGCGAGGATCCCCGTGCCGCTGTTGGTGAAGATCTCCAGGTCCTTGAAGGTGTAGCGGCCACTGTTGTTGTCGAGATACAACGGATCGTTGATCAGGCGCGTGGTGTCGGAGCCGAGATACAGATTGTCGAAACTGACGTTACCGGCCGAATTGGTGATGCGAACCCCCTGGTTGTTGGCGGTGAGAGCCTGGATGATGCTGTCCGGCGTGGAGGCGATGAAGTTGACCGACCCGCCGCTTCGCAGATCGTTGATGTTGGCGATATAGCCCGAGACGCTGTCGATGCTCCCCGAGTAGCTGACGTTGGCGGCGCTGCCATCCAGGTTGAAGGCGGTCCCGGACTGGCTGACGATGCGGGTATCGTTGCCGAAGGTGAAACGCCCGTCCGAGCCGTTGCGGATGTCGATGCCCACGGGAGACCCCAGCTCCTCGAGCAGGGTGGACCCCTGGAACAGGTAGGTGCCGTCGGCATTGCTGAAGAGCAGGCCGTTGCCGGCCGTCGCTTCGATGCTGCCGGTATTGAAGGTCAGGGTGCCGGCCGAGTGGTCGGTGACCTGCACGGTAGCGGCGTTGCGCACCTGGGTGATATCGCCCTGATACATGACCGTCGCCGTGCTGCCGTTGATGTTGAAGGCGCTCGAGGTCGGGTTGACGATGGCAGTGTCGGCACCGAAAGTGAAATTGCCCGCCGAGCCCGCCAGGATATCCACGCCGGCGTCGCCGCCGTCCATGGTGGTGCGGCCGAGGAATTCGTACGTGCCGTCGGCATTGGCGAACTGCAGACCGTCGCCGTTGCTCGCCGTGACCGAGCCATTGCGGAAGGTGATCGTTCCGCCGGTATGGTTGGTCACGTCGATGGTGGTGGCGATGTTGTCCTGACTGATCTGCCCCTCGTAGCTGACGGTGGCGCTGCTGTCGCGTACGGCGAAGGCCGTTCCGGTCGGATCGGTGATCCGCGTATTATTGCCGAAGGTGAAGTTGCCCGCCGAGCCGGCGAGGATATCGACGCCGGCGTTGCCGCCGTTGAGCGTGGTCACGCCGAGGATTTCGTAAGTGCCGTCGGCATTGGAGAACTGCAGGCCGTCGCCGTTGGTCGCGCTCAGGGTGCCGTTGCGCAGGGTCAGGGTGCCGGTGGTATGGTTCGCCACATCGAGCAGGCTGGCGGCGTTGGCCTGGCTCATCGCCCCGTTGTAGACCACGTTGGCGCTGCTGTCGCGCAGGGTCAGAGCGGCGCCGGTCGGATTGACGATGCTCGTCGCCGTCGAGAATTCGAAACTGCCGCTCGACCCGGAGAGAATATCGATACCGGCGTTGCCGCCATGCAGATTGTTGGTGCCGAGGAACGAGTAGAGGCCGTCGGCATTGGAGAACTGCAGGCCGTTGCCGTCGGTCGCCTCGATGGTTCCGGTGCGGAAGGTGACGCTGCCGCCGGTGTGGTTGGCGATCTCCACGGCATTGCCGGTGCCGTTTTGCGTGATGGAGCCGCTATAGGCCACGGTGGCACTGCTGTCACGCAGGGTGAAGGCGCTGCCGGTGGGGGTGAAGATACTCGTGCCGCTGCCAAAGCTGAAGGTTCCCGCCGAGCCGGCAAGGATATCGATGCCGGCGTCTCCGCCGATCATGGTGGCGGTACCGCGGAAGTTATAGATGCCATCGGCGTTGCGGAACTGCAGCCCGTCGCCGTTGCCGGCCACGATGGCGCCGCTGTCGAAGGTCACCGTACCGGCCGAGTGGTTGTTGATCAACACTGCCGAGGCCGCGCTGTTGTGGGTGATGTCACCCTGGTAGGTGACGTCGGC
>QKGY01000151.1 GCA_003250235.1 Desulfuromonadaceae bacterium | reverse complement strand
TCCTTGCGATAGGCGCCCACCATTTTTTCGATGAGAGGGGCCAGATGGCAAGGCTGTTTTTCCAGGTGGATCAGCCGGCCCGCCTCGACCCGGCTGATGTCGAGCAGGTCCGTAATAATACGCTCGAGAACGTGGGCCTTGTCGTTAATAATCTGCAGATATTCCTGACGATCCTTCTCGCCGAGAGTTGCCTGCTCCAGGAGAAATTCCGAAAAACCCATGATCGAGGCCAGAGGGGTGCGCAGCTCATGGGCGGCGGTGGACATGAACTCGCTTTTCATCCGGTCGCTTTCATGCTCCCGCGTGATATCCCGAAGGATCAGAATGCATCCGGAGGCTTTGGCGTTTTCCCCATCCGCCGAGTAGCGCGAAGCCTGAATGATGCGTCTTTGTTTCGTGTCCCGGTCAGGGAGTTCCAGGATGGTTTCCTCACCGCTACGCATCTGCTCAAACCGGGCAATGGCCTCCTGAACCGAGGGCTTGGTGACGGCTTGTCTCAGGGGTTTCCCTTCCGCCAGGAAATGTTGGGTTTCGAGTATTTTCTCCGCAGCCATGTTCATCAGGACCACGCGTCCGTTCCTGTCGGTCATGACGATGCCGTCGGCCACCGAACGCAGCAGCGAGTCGATCTGGCGCCGGGCTATCTTCCTGTCCGTGATATCGAGCAGGGAGACGATCACTCGGGAGAGATCCTCCTCATGACCCGGAACAACCCGCCAGCTGAGCACAACATGCAGGTCCCTGCCGGAGAGGGTCTTGACCCTTCCTTCCATGGAAAGGAAGGTGATTCCGTTCATGATAGCCACGAGCTCACTGGCGAAATCCCGGAAAGACTCCGGCGTGAACGTGTCCGCAAGCCTGCCGAGCAGCTCATCCTTGCTTTCGGCTTCATGCAGGTTCAGGCTTGCCTGATTGATATCGAGAATACGGACTTTTTCGGCGCAGGCTTGGATCACCTCAGGGTGTTCTTTTATGAACGTTTCGGCATTCTGCCAGGTTTCCTTTGGCAGGGTGCTCAGGTAGCTTTTGACTTCGGAGAAATCCTCTTCCCAGATGGATACGGGGGAATTTTCAAAAAGAGTCTGGTAGCGGGTCCGGGTCTCCTCCAGGGACTCCTCGTTTTTTCTGAGCTGGCTGGTGGCACGTCGGACCTGGGCGCGCAGCAGGGCAATGAACGAAAGAGCGATCACCAGGACCAGGCCCAGGGCGATCAAGGTCTCCTCCATCCACTGCGGCATGACCTTCACGGCCCGGGCGTTGCCATGCCCCCATTTGTCGAGAGCGCGGTAGTACGGTGAATTTTCCTTTTGGCGCCAGAGGGTCAGAGTGTGGTTGAGAACTCGAAGCACATCCCCGTTTCGTCCTTTGCCAACAGTAAGGTAGATGTCGAAAGGATTGAAAATCACTCCAGAGGATTTGATGCGGAATTCTTCATGCCTGGCGGCGCCGTAGGTGTTGTTGACCACACCGCCGTCAACGTTTCCCGTAGATACGGCCTGGAAGATCTGGTCGAAGTTGTCCATATAGACAAACGTGCACGGGATATCGAATTTTTTCACCAACCGGATGAAGGAGTCGGCATTGAAATCCCCCTTCATGACGGCAATGGTTTTGCCTGCCACATCGCGGATACCCTGGATAGAGGAGTCCCGGTTGACGTACAGCTCCCCCCACACCGTAAGCAGCGGGGCCGAGCAGAAATCCATGTAGGTGCTGCGCTCCTCGGTATAAGCAACGCTGGTCAGAACGTCCACGTCGCCGGTTTTCAAACGTTCGAACCCTTCAGCCCAGGACCCGTAGACGTACTGGATGCGCCAGTTTTCCTCACGGGCAATGGCGGAAAACATATCGACGTAGAACCCCTGGATCTGTCCGTCGTCGTCTTTGAAAATGGCGGGATAGAGACTGAACGCACCGACCCGGACCAGACGTTTTGGCTCAAAGGGGGCGGCATGGGCAGAGAAAAGTGGTTGCAGGAGAAAGAGGATCAGCAGGAATGCAACGAGTGCCGGTGGGGTTTTTGGCATAAAAAGTCTCCGCGGCTGGTACCTTCTCAGGTACGACGGGGGCTTTGTTCGATGGTTCGCCGTAAACCAACCTAACACAGACATGAAGGGCTTCCAAGAGAATAGATGGCTTCGGGGCAAAAGGAACAGGCCGGATCGCAACGCCTGCGGCGTATCGATCCGGCCTGTTCGGATTTCCTGGTGAGCCCTGTCCTGGAAAACTCCTGGTCAGGCTCCGAAATAGCGCTTCAGAAGACCGGCGAAGGCCTGACCATGGCGGGCCTCGTCCTTGCACATTTCGTGTACGGTGTCGTGGATGGCATCATAGTTGAGCTGCTTGGCGCGGGTAGCCAGATCCTTCTTTCCTTTGCAGGCGCCATGCTCGGCATTGACCCGCATCTGCAGGTTGGTTCGCGTGTCGGCAGCCACCACCTCGCCCAGCAGTTCGGCGAATTTGGCGGCATGTTCCGCCTCTTCGAAGGCGATGCGCTTGTAGGCCTCGGCGATTTCGGGATATCCCTCGCGGTCGGCCTGTCGGCTCATAGCGACCGACTTCCGTGCACTCCCCCATGAAGTTGGCGCGCAACCCCTCGAGGATTTCCGTATCGACACCCTTGGCCACGCCGATTTTGTGTTCATCGGCCCAGGCCAGGTTTTCTTCGACCTGCTCGGAAAATTTTTCCGCGGGAACGCCGCACTGGGGACAGGATGCCGGGGGAGCTTCCCCTTCATGGACATAACCGCATACGGAACAGACAAATTTTTTCATTGGGATTCTCCTCGTGAATGAAATAGGTGACAAAAACGGTCGTCATTATAGGGGCTGGCGATTTTCTGTCAACCTTTTTTCCTGAAAAGAAATGACAGACCGTCTAGGGCCGGGCGGCATCGCCTTCGACCTGCAGAGTTGGCGAGGGTTTCGGCTGGAGAAGTTCGGAGACGGTAACCAGCGAAAAGCCTTTGGCATGCAGCGCCTCGATCACGCTGGGGAGTGCTTTGGCGGTATGGTGGCCCCGGCCGTTGGCATGCATGATGATGATGGAACCGTTGCGGCTGTGACGGGTAACTTCGGCGAGAATGTCCTTGGCATGGACAGCCGGATCCGGATCGCCGGTGACCACATCCCACTGGATGGCCGTAAGCCCGGCGGCCTTGACTGTTTTCAGAGATTCAGGAGTCCAGGTGCCGAAGGGGAAGCGAAACAGGGTAGGCGTTCGACCGGTCAGCGCTTGCATCTGCCCGGCGGTTCGCCGGATCTGTTCGTCGATAGCCTCTGGTGTGAGATGGCGAAAGTCGGGATGGCTCCAGGAGTGATCGCCCAACTCGAACAGGGGGTTGCGGGAGAGTTCCCGTGTTTCATCGGGGTGGGTACGCATCCAGTCGCCGCCGATGAAGAAGGTGGCAGGGGTGCCGGTGCTCACCAGGGTGTCGATAATAGCCCGGTCGAATCCTGCGGGACGGCCGGGCACCTGGCAGAGGTCAAAGGTCAGGGCGACCCGGGCGCGGTCCCTCGGCCCATGTTCGACCGGTCCGGTTTCTTCGCCCGGGGCCGGGGTCGCAAACGTGACGAGAAGCAGCAGGACAATACCGAGCCATGGACGGTGGACGGATTCGAGCATGATGGGCTTCCCTTTCTGATCGAGGCAGGCAAGTCTACCACCGGTTGTGTGCGGCGGCATCCAAAAAAAATACGGAAAAAGGCGGATGTGAGGGATTTGTCCTTCCGAATAAAAGCATTGCTTGAATCCCGGTCCTTTTTTGGGTTTAATATAACCTTTGCCGAGAGCCATTCACCGCCTGACGAGGAAGATCCGCATGTCCTTTACCGGAGACCTGGAACACCTGCCGATCGTTGATGTCATTCAACTCATCCACGCCGCCAAGAAATCGGGGACTCTTACGGTCACCGGCCGCAAGGGACAGAGCCAGTTGGTTTTTCAG
>QKGY01000131.1 GCA_003250235.1 Desulfuromonadaceae bacterium | reverse complement strand
CCTATCAGAGCCTATTCGCCCCCATACGTCACAGCCTGCATCTTTGGGGGATCCCGCTACTCGGTTATGTCTATCTGACGGAAATGACCTTGGAGCGCAATCTTCTTGCCGCCGTCATCGAGCAATCAGCCGATGGTGTGGTGGTCATGAATCCCGGCGGACGCATCCAGTACGTCAATCCAGCATTCACCCGTCATTCGGGATTCGCCTCCGAGGACGTACTGGATCAGGACGCCAGCCTTTTTCGCAGCGACAAAAACAACGAGAGCCTTTACACGGAGATCTGGACCACGCTGAAACGCGGAGAAGTCTGGAAAGGGCGTCTTTTCGCCAAAAACAAGGAGGGACATCTCTTTGAAACCGAGCGCACTTTCTTCCCAGTGCGAACGGCCTCCGACGGGGTTGTAAATTTCGTCTCCCTATGGCGCGACGTCAGCAAAGAGACGGAAATGGAACGACAACTGGCTCAGGCGCAGAAACTGCAGGCCATAGGAACCCTCGCGGGGGGGATCGCCCATGATTTCAACAATCTGTTAAGCCCGATCATCGGCTATACAGAGATGGCCTTGATGAAGATCGAAGACCAGGGAATACTTTCCGATTATCTGAAAAATGTCCTCAAGGCCGCTGAGAGGGGCAAGAACCTGGTCAACCAGATCCTGACCATCAGCCGGCAATCCGAACAGGGATTGGAGCCGGTCCGCATAGGCCCCATCATCAAAGAGACCTTGAAACTCTTGCGAGCCAGCCTGCCGGCGACCATCGAACTGCGTTGCGAAATTCTCGCACGACACGATCTGATTCTGGGAGACGCCTGCAAGGTTCACCAGATTCTGTTGAATCTTGTAACCAACAGCGCTCAGTCTATAGGTCATAACGGGGGGTGGATCGACGTACGGCTCGACGAGATGGAAGTCGCCTCGGTGGAATCGTCTCCCTGCAGTGAGCTTTTGCCGGGGGCGTACCTGAAGCTGACGGTCAGGGACAACGGATGCGGGATGACGGCAGAAACCGAAAAAAGAATCTTTGAGCCTTTTTTTACAACCAAGACCGCCGAACAGGGAACGGGTCTCGGTTTGGCTGTGGTCCAGGGGATCGTACAGAGCCACAAGGGAGGCATCACCATCGATAGCGCTCCGGACTCCGGGACCACCTTTAACATTTACCTTCCTCAGGGCAAACCGGAACCCGATAGATTACCCTCCCGGAAAGTCGAAAACATTCAGGGAAAAGAACGCATTCTCCTGATCGATGACGAAGAGGAGATAACCCGGGTTGGCGAATTAGCCCTCTCCAAATACGGCTATCAGGTGATCACCTCAAACTGTGGCCATCAGGCGTTGGAAATGTTCCGCAAGAATCCCTGCGACTTTGATCTGGTAGTAACCGACCAGGCTATGCCGGGGATGACCGGAACCTCTCTGGCGCGGGAAATCCAGGGGATTCGTCAGGATATCCCCGTTATCCTGTGCTCGGGATTCAGCCCGACGATATCCATGGAAGAAAAACAGGCCACAGGGATTCGTGAATGTCTGGACAAACCCTTGAAGATTGAGGAGTTTATCGGAACGATTCGTCGCGTCCTGAATGAAAGGGTTTTGGAGGCCTCGTCGTAAAATCCGCAGCTCCAATTTTCTAGACCCCTTGAATGGGCAAGGCGAAAGTCACCCGGGTACCTTTTCCCGGCGTGCTTTCAACCCAGATACGCCCATGATGAGCCTCAACGATGCTCTTGACGATACTCATGCCGAGGCCTAACCCGCCTATAGCCGTGTCGAGCGTATCGGCACGATAAAACTTGTCGAAAATCCTCTCAATCTGATAGGGGGTCATACCGATCCCCTCATCTTCGACACAAACCTGCAGATCCGATCCTATCGGCTGCCCGGATATGCGGATGCGCCCTCCCTGCGGAGAATATTTGATGGCATTGCTGAGAAGATTGTCGATGACCTGCTCAATTTTCGCCCCATCGGCGACAACGGCAACCTCTTCGGGAAAAGCCAGTTCAAACGAATGATGATTCGATTCCATCCGGTAATCGGCCAGGATTCTTTTAAGTCCCGCCAGAAGATTATAAGGCTTCAGCTCAAGCCATATAGGCCGACCGGACTCAATCCGACTGAGGTTGAGCAGATCATCGATAATACGTTCCAGAACCCCGGCTTTCTGCTGCACCGTATCAAGAAACTCCCGACGCTGCTCGGGGGAAAAGGCACCAAACTCCCCCTCTTCCTGAAGCAACTCGGTATACCCGATGATGGACGTCAGCGGCGTTCGAAGCTCATGGGCGGCAATCGAGATAAACTCGCTCTTCATCCGATCCGCTTCCCTCTCCCGGGTCACATCGCGAACCAGCGTGATGGCTTCACCTTCGATTCCGTCGCCGCTGTAAATAACGGCCGTGCGTGCCTGCAAAAACCGAACGCCCTCCTGCCCTGAAAGAGAAAAGTCGATAGCCTCACCATCTTGTCCACCGGCAAAGAGCCATTCCAGATGGTCCAGAAACGATTTCTCCTGAATAAAGCTGGCAATGGATTTTCCCTTGATCCTCACCAAGGTTGTCCCGAACAGTTCTTCGGCCGCACGATTCACCAGGGAGATGACCCCTTTGGAATCGGTGACAATAAGCGCATCGGCGACGGACTCAAGCAGGGTATTGAGCTTCTGTCTGGCCGATTCGGTCTCTCGCAGAGCCACCATCAGAGCTTCTTCCCCTTTCTTTCGCTCCTCAATGTCACGGGCAAACGAAAAGGAATACTGCCTTCCCTGGAATTCGACATAGTTGACAGCAATTTCCACCGGTAAAAACGTTCCATCCTTGCGACGGTGACAGGTTTCGAAGATTCCCGACTGCTTGGTCCGCAACCGCTTGCGGTGCTCCAGCCAGCTCTCCCGGGTGAAGTTCGGGTCGATGTCCCACACCTTCATCCGGCAAAGCTCTTCCCGGCTGTACCCGAGGTTATGGCAGGCCTGCTCGTTGACACTCGTCAACGAGCCATCCTCTTCAATGCGAAAAATCCCCACGGAGGCCTTATCGACAGAAAACTGAGTGAGTCTCAGTTCGTTCTCGATTCTCCGTCGCTCGGTGATATCCTCGCCGATACTCGCCGTTCCCACAATCTGTCCTTCCGGATTTCGTAACAGCGTGTTGGTCCAGGAGATGAGGCGTCGGTCACCATCCCGGGTGATGATTTCATTTTCAAATTGCAGAGGAAACTCCCCCTGGTGGATTGTCCGGGAATAGACCTCATAAACCTGCCCGTTAATATCCGAAGGGATGAAGGTTTCAAACCAGCTCTGCCCCACCACTTCCCCCTCTGTCCACCCGGACAGACGAAGGAGAAAGTCGTTGGCAAAGACCACCTTGCCGTCGGTATCCAGAATCACGGCAATCATGGAAATATTGGCCAGAAGCTCATGAAAACGCCGCTGCGATTCCAGCAGGCGGTCTTCGATTTCCTTTCGCTCGGTGATATCCTCACCAAGGCTGGCCAATCCCACAATCTGCCCTTCCAGGTTCCGCAATATGGTGTGATTCCAAGCGACCAGCCGCCGTCCCCCCTTGCGGGTGAGGATTTCCGTCTTGTCGGAACCAACCGGAACTCCTGACGCAATCGAAGACAGAAATATTTCCTCAACCCTGCCACGGTGATCTTCCGGCACGATACTCGTGAAGATATTCTGACCCAGAATCTCCGAGTGATTCCACCCGGTAAGTTGAAGGAACTTTTCGTTGCAAAACGTGACCCGCCCTTCCCTGTCCAGCATCAGGGCGATAAGATCCACGTGGATCAGGAGTTCCTCAAACAGCTTCTTGGATTCCCGCAGTGCGTCCTCGGCATGTTTTCGTTCATTGAGGGCATCCTGTAGGTTCCCGGTCAGGATGCGTTGTTCCAGCTCTCTTTCGGTCAACTCCCGACGAACCCGCTCAAAATAAACCAGTAGAAAACCCAGAGCCACAACAACCATGAGGGCGGAGCCAATGAGATAGCCCCAGGGGGCAAAAGATTTAATGGGCCGCAGGAACGGATAGTTGAAGATATGAACACCCCAGAGGATCAGGGCTGCGGAGGTAATGGCCTTGCCCCAGCCGAGCGTGTGTTCCTGGCGGAAAACAAGGATACCGGTCCAGATATTGACAAGGGCCAGAAACGTAAAGATGGGGATGGTCAGGGCCAGAAAGGAGACTTTCAGGGCAAGCCCTGCGGCAATCCAGACAAGACCGGCGGCGGCCGTGATCAGCCACCAGGCCGGCATGCGACGGCCGGCAAAAATCTTGGTTCCAAGAAGCAGAAGCATCCCTGCGCAAAGAGAGCTGGAAAGATTAAGGAACTGCCAGAAAAAGGAGGGACCCGACTGTACCACCTGGAGCGCCGCAAAAAAACGCAGGGAATACACCCCCCAGGCCCAGGTCCAGACCTTCATGTACTTTTCCCGGTACATCGAGTAGAGATGGGCATAGACCAGACACAGCAATAACGTGCCGGAAAACGTTGCAACCACAGAGGAGAAAAGCCATGTCATCTCATGCTCCAATCACCCGATCCGGGGCACTATTAGAGGAGATAAAAGAATAGCCTTTTTGGTGTCTTTTGACAAATACAGCGATGCGGTTGGCAATTGAAAAGAAATGCAGGAATTCCTGTGGCGGGGATCTAAACGGAACGGGGCCGCTTCCTGTCGGAAGCGGCCCCGAATGTGACGGCTAATTGCGTAAGGAAATCAGTATTTGGGCCCCCAATCGCTGGTATGACGCACGATTTCCCCTTCGATCATGTAATACACTTCTTCCGCAATGTTGGTTGCCAGATCGGCGATGCGCTCGAGGTGCCGGGATACGGTAAGGTACTGGGTGATGCTGTCGATGCCTTCCGGGTCCCTGCGCATTTCCTCTTTGATGATCTGGAAATTGCTGCTGTGCATATGGTCGACTTCATCGTCCAGAGCCTGCACCTCTTTGGCCAGTCCGATATCCAGGCGCACGAGGGAATCGAGAGCCATTTTCAGCATGGTCTGCGTTTTGGCCGCCATGGAGAGATAATCAAAAGGAGGCGTCATGCGGCAGATACTGGCCAGAGCCACCGTTCTCTCGGCGATGTTGGTCGCCAGATCGCCAATGCGCTCGAGGTCGTTGTTGATCTTGAGCACCGCCACGATGAAACGCAGATCCACGGCGACGGGCTGGTAGAGAGCCAGGGCCTTGAGGCATTCCTCCTCGATTTCCACCTCGAGGTTGTCGATCTGTTTGTCGCCGGCAATGATGGTTTCCGCCAGTTGAACGTCGCATTTCTGAAGGGACAGCACCGCTTGATGCACGCTTTCCTCCACCACGGCACTGAGCCCAAGCAGCATTTTTTTCAGGGTACCCAATTCTTTTTGCAGGTGCAGAGTCATAGCAGGTGTCCTTCTCCTTAACCGAAACGCCCGGTGATATAGTCTTCCGTCTGTTTGTTCTTCGGCTTCATGAACAGGCTGTTGGTCTTTCCGAACTCCACCAGGATGCCTTCATAGAGAAACGCGGTGTAATCCGATACGCGGGCGGCCTGTTGCATGTTATGGGTTACGATGATGATGGTGTAGTTCTCGCGCAGTTCACCGATCAGCTCTTCGACGCGGGCCGTGGACTTGGGATCCAGGGCGCTGCAGGGCTCGTCCATCAGGATGACTTCCGGGTTGACCGCAATGGCCCGGGCGATGCAGAGACGCTGCAGCTGGCCGCCGGAGAGACCCAGCGCCGACTGGTGCAGGCGATCCTTGACCTCGTCCCACAAGCCGGCCCCTTTGAGGCTCTTTTCCACCGATTCGTCCAGATAGGTCTTGTTCTTGATCCCGGCGATTCGCAGCCCGTAGATCACATTCTCGTAAATGGACTTGGGGAAAGGGTTGGATTTCTGGAACACCATGCCGACCTGGCGACGCAGCTCGATGATGTCGGTGCCGGAGCTGTTGATCTCGCTGCCGTTGAGCTTGATGCTGCCGACGACCCGCGTTCCGTCGACCAGGTCGTTCATCCGGTTCAGACAGCGCAGAAACGTCGATTTGCCGCACCCTGAAGGGCCAATCAGGGCGGTGACCTGTTTGCGGGGAAAGGCGATGCTGACATTGTGCAGCGCCTCCGATGTCCCGTAGTAGAAATTGAGGCTGCTGACCTCGATGATCGGATCGTCAAAGCTGACGAAGGAACTTTTTGACATGAACCTGACCTCTGAGTGGTTTAGAACGTTCCGTGAGTATAGCGTTTTTTCATCTTGTTGCGCAGGTGTATCGCCGTACTGCTCATTATCAGAACAATGAGTACCAGCAGCAGCGTCGTGACGAATACCATCGGCTTGGCCGCTTCGACGTTGGGGGACTGGAAGCCGATATCGTAGATATGGAACCCCAGGTGCATGAACTTGCGATCCAGATGCACATAGGGAAAGTGGCCGTCAATGGGAAGGGCTGGCGCCAGCTTGACCACCCCGGTGATCATCAGGGGGGCCACCTCGCCGGCAGCCCGGGCCATGGCCAGAATCAGGCCGGTCATGATGCCCGGCGACGCCATGGGCAGAAGAACCCGCACCAGCGTCTGCAGCTTCGTCGCCCCCAGGGCATAGGACCCCTCGCGCATCTCCCGGGGGATGGAACTCAAGGCCTCTTCGGTGGCGACGATCACGACCGGTACCGTAAGAAGCGCCAACGTCAGGCTGGCCCAGAGGATACCGCCGGTCCCGAAGGTGGGGGTCGGCAGCCGCTCCGGGAAAAACACCCTGTCAATGGCGCCTCCGACGCCATAGATGAAGAATCCGAGACCGAAGATCCCATAGACGATCGAGGGAATCCCCGCCAGATTGTTCACGGCGATCCGCACGACCTTGACCAGAAAGCCATCTTTGGCGTACTCGCGCAGATAAACGGCCGCCACAACCCCGAAGGGAAAGGAGAACAGGCTCATCAGGAAGATCAGCATGACCGTTCCGAAAATGGCCGGGAACAGGCCGCCTTCGGTATTGGATTCGCGGGGCTCGCCGACGATCAGCTCCTTGAGCTTTTCGAGGTAGAAAAACACCTTGGCCGAAACGCTCATGGTATTGGGAAACCAGGTACGAACGATATCAGCCACGGCAATCTGTTTGCTCTGTCCGTCGGCTGTCTGAAACTCCGCCGTGGCACTGCGCAGAGTCGCCACCATGTCGTTCTGTACCTGGAGAATCTCTTTGAACTCATGCTGCAGGCGACTGCGCTCATCATCCAGCGAGGCAATCTTCGGGTCCGTCTCCGGCATGCCATCATAGGTCAGTTTGAGCCGCTTGAGGCGCAACTCCTCCGTCTGGTAACTGACGTTGCTGAGCCGGTCTCCCTCTTCATCAACCCGTTTCTGCTGCTTGGCCACCAAATCCCGAAGCTGCGACAACTGCTCGGGCAGAGTTCCGGTGAGGGTTTCGGCCAATTGTCCCGGTGTGACCCCTTTGAGATATCCGTAGAAATTGCCGTACTCGGCCCTTTCCAGGGCCATCACCGAGGGGGGATCGCTCATCCGGGCGATATCGGCGGCATCGACCCAGCGAAAATCGAGGCCGTTGAACTCACGGTTGCCGATCTTGAACTGCAGGCGCTCCCCCTCCTGCTCATGGCGCGCCTCGCGCTTGACCAGTTCCCCGAGGATGACACTGCCGTCCTTCAGGTCCGACTGAACCAGGTTCGCCGGCCAGAACACGCCGAGCCCGTTGACGACAACGACCACCAACAGAGTCATGGCGATCAGCAGGGTGATGGCCAGCGCCGAAGCACTCAGCCACACCATCGGCTCGCCTATACGCCAATATGCACGCTTCATCATCTGAACACTTTCCTCCGGGACCTAGAACCGCCCGTATTTTTTACGCAGTCTCTGTCTGACCAGCTCGGCGATGGTATTGACGACAAAGGTCATGACAAACAGGATGACGGCAGAGAGAAACAACACCCGGTACAGGGAGCTGTCGACCGGGGCTTCAGGAATCTCCACGGCGATATTGGCGGACAGGGGGCGCATACCGTTGAAAATGCTCCAGTCCATAATCGGCGTATTTCCGGTCGCCATCAGCACGATCATAGTTTCCCCCACGGCCCGCCCGAAGCCGATCATAGTCCCGGCAAAGATCCCGGGGCTCGATGACGGCAGCATTACCCGCCATACGGTCTGCCAGCGGCTCGCCCCCAGAGCCAGGGACGCCGCCTTGAGACTCTGCGGCACATTGGAGATCGCGTCTTCGGCAATGGTGAAAATGATGGGAATCACTGCGAATCCCATGGCAAAGGCGATGATAATGCAGTTGCGCGGATCGTAGCGGATGGCCATTTCGGTAAAGAGCCATCCTTTAAGGTCCCCGGCAAAGAACCAGTTTTCCAACCCCTGCCCCAGAACCGCCGCAAGCACCACGGCAAAAATGATGACCGGCGTGATGGCCAGGAACTCGAACCCGCGCTCAACCCTCTTCAGAGGCTCGTAAGAACGTACCGTCTGCCAGAGAAGGATACTCACCATCAGCGTCGCCGGCAGAATGACCAGGCTCAGGAAAAGCGACCCCAGGGAGCGCTCAATCAGGGGAGCCAGCCATAGCGCGGCAAGAAATCCGATAATGACGGTGGGAACCGCGGCCATGATTTCCACCGCGGGTTTGATCACGGAGCGCAACCTGGGCCGGGCGAACTGGCTGGTATAAATAGCCCCGAAGATAGCCAGCGGCACAGCAAACAGCATGGCGTAGAACGTCCCCTTCAGCGTACCGAATATCAGGGGGGTCAGGCTCATCTTCGGTTCGTAGTCATCGTTGGCGGCCGAGGACTGCCAGACGTAGGCCGGCTCGTCGTACCCCTCATACCAGACTTTGCCGAAAAGGGTTTTCATGCTGACTTCCGGGTGCGGAATCTCGAGCCGCCAGGTAACCAGGTTCCCTTTGCCCGTTACGGCAATCACCCCGTTACCACGGCTGTTCAAGGCGACCCGATCGAGACCGTCGGGGTGTGTCAATCCCAGCAGATAGCGCTCGCTGGTCATATTGTCGATCTGGACGATCCCTTGCCCCAGACTGACGACGTTTTTGTCACGCAAAGTCGGAAGCAGCGCCTGAACGGGGCCGCCGAACTCGCTGAGATCATGGATATGATGCAACACCCTGCGGCCGTCATCGTTGCGCACCGGCATCCAGGAGGTAATATGCCCCTGCGCATCCCCAACGGCCAGAGAAACGTCCCCGAACACCAGGGCCAGCGCGGTGATGTCCCGCCGATCGTCGAAGGCCTGCACAGTCTCAAGCAACTCGGGCGACTCCATGTCGGAGAGATCCCAGCGCAGCAGTTCGCCCAGGTTGGTTCCGGCATAAGCCTGAAGCCCGTCGTGACTTATGGCGAGAGCCTGGATTTTCCCGCGGGCATCCCCCATCTCCAGGCTGTGATGTTCCTGAGACTCCGTCACTTCGCCAAGAAAATTGGTCGTTTCTTCCCGTTGTTGAACGTGCAGAGAGCCATCAGCCAGCAAGTCGAGGCGGGTCAGCCGGCCCTCGTCATTGAGACGGGCCAGGGATTGCACAGGGTGGCCGTATGCCGGAACGGGGAGCTGCGCCAGGCGTTCTACCGTATGGAGAATCGTGCGTTTATTGTTGTTCTGGGCATCGAAACTGGGGCGGAACTGAACCTGGTCGATGCTCAGACTGCCGTCCTCCCAGAGAAGCACCTGATTGAGGCGCCCATAGGTAGTGGCAGCGGCGACCTTCTGGGGACCGGATGGCGCCGTCAACCGCTGATGATCCAGCGCGTCGCCATGAATCAGGTCGAAGAACTGTATCTGGCCGGAGCTGTCCAGAGAAAAGCCCGTTTCCAGATAATCGTCCATCCCCTCCGCAACTTGAGTCACGCCGTCCGCTGACAAAAGACGGATCTCCCGACCCGGCTCCGCGGTTGGGCTGAAAAAGAGCGGAAGGGAGACATTGACGATCAGAACGAGGATGAAAATAACGCAGAAAATGATCGCCATCCCGCCGATGGTGATTGCCCACCGGGCCATGCGATCATTGAACCTGACCCTTTTGAGAAACGCCGGATTCATAGCTACCGTCTGTTAAAGTTCTAAAGACACAAACAGGCCCTGCCCGTTGCGGGCAGGGCCGTTCACCATTAACCTGGTTGGGTTATCGCCTTAGTCGAGTGCTTTTTAGCGACTTCGGCGGGCAGGGGCAAGAAACCATCCTTGACCACAACCTCCTGGCCCTCTTTGGAGAGGACATATTTTATAAACTCTTTGGTCAGTTTGTCCATCGGCTTGTTGGGCTCTTTGACCACGTTGATGTACAGCATGCGCCCGAGGGGATATTTACCGCTGAGAACGTTCTCGTAGTTGGGGGCGAAAGCCTTTCCGCCGGTTTCATCGGCAAGGGGCAGAGCCTTGACGCCGGAGGTCACGTAACCCATACCGGAGTAGCCGATACCGGCTTTGTCTTCCGTGACGCCGAGAACCACCGAGGCGTTGCCGGGCTGCTCCTTGACCGTGTCCTTGAAATCGCCCTTTTTCAGGGTGTGCTCCTTGAAGAAGCCATAGGTCCCGGATGCGGAGTTACGACCGTAGAGGCTGATCGGCATATTGGCCCAGCTGCCGGTCAGGCCAAGCTGCCCCCAGGTGAGGACATCGGCACCGCCACGCTTGAGAGTCTTGGAGAAGATCGAATCCACCTGGGTCATGGAGAGTTCTTTCAGGGGGTTGTCTTTGTTGACAAAGACGGCCAGAGCATCGAGAGAGACACCGATGGTCGTGGGTTTGAAGCCGTATTTCGCCTCAAACGCCTCAATCTCCTGCTTCTTCATGGCGCGCGACATGGGACCCAGCTGGGACGTCCCCTCGATCAGCGCCGGAGGAGCGGTGCTGGAACCCTTGCCTTCGATCTGGATATTGACATTGGGATAGAGCTTCCGGAATCCTTCCGCCCAGAAGGTCATCATATTGTTGAGGGTGTCGGAACCGACGCTGTTGAGGTTACCGGCGACGCCGTCAACTTTCTTGTACGAAGGAAGTTTGGGGTCAACACTGATCTGTGCCGCCATAACGGCACTGCCGCAGAATACGGAAGCGGCAACCAGGGCCGCTGCCAGAACGCCCACCTTTTTCATCATACGCGATGCACTTTTTTTCATCTTTCTCTTCTCCTGATAAATCGTTGTTGAGTTCCGTCGGAGTTGCCCGCACGGAGCTGGACCGAAACGTGATTTCTCCTCGATACGGCCCGCATCTTCCTTTCCCTGTGTTAGGGGATTGTTAGATCCTCGTGAGAAGCTCGCAAGGTTTAATAATTCCTGAAGAAAGATGACATTTCCTTTCCCGGTCAACCAAAGAACGCGTTTTATAGCGTCCGATTGTTAGGCTTTTGTTAGGATGTCTGAACTATACCGTTAATTTTTGCCAATACAAGCGAGAGCCGCATTTCTCATACCCCTATCTCTCTGATATTATGGACTTTTTGTCGTTACGCCTGACAGGGCCTCTCATTTTGCCCGACGACACGCCTATTTCGCTGGATCAAACCTGAAAAGGAGCGTATTTTAGCCGCGGAAAATGGGACGATAGGGAGATCGGGCAATGGAAAGAGTCGATTCAAAGGGACGCATGAGCGGATGGCTGCCGGTGGCAAGCCTGCTGCTGGCCATGCTGTTGTGGGCCAGTTCTTTCGTGGCGCTCAAACTGGCGTTTCGCAGCTACCACCCCATGGTGGTCATTTTCGGCAGGATGTTTATCGCCAGCCTGTGCTTTCTGGTCTTCGTCCCCAGCTTCCGGAAGATCCGGTTTCGCCGACGGGATCTGAAATACCTGCTCATCATGGCCGTGTGCGAGCCCTGTCTCTATTTTGTCTTCGAGGCCAAGGCCATGGAGTACACCACGGCGTCTCAGGCCGGAATGATCACCGCCATGATGCCCCTGCTTGTGGCGGTGCTGGCATGGAGTTTTCTGGGTGAACGGGTCAGAGGACTGACCCTGACCGGGTTCGGGATGGCCATCCTGGGGGCCTGCTGGCTGAGTCTTTCGGGGGTCAGCGACGCCTATGCGCCCAATCCCCTGCTCGGCAACGTCTACGAGTTCGTGGCCATGATCTGCGCAGCCGGCTACACCGTGTCGCTCAAACATCTGAGTGCCGATTACCCGCCATTGTTCATGACGGCCTTCCAGGCCTTTCTGGGCAGTGTTTTTTTCTTCCCGTTCCTGCTGCTCCCTCAGACCGTACTCCCCACGGAGTTCATCCTGGTCCCGGCGCTGGCGATCGTCTATCTGGGCGTTTTCATCACCCTGGGGGCCTATGCCTTCTACAATTTCGGCGTCAGTCGCGTTCCGGCCAGCCAGGCGGCAGGATTCGTCAACCTCATCCCGGTTTTCAGCGTCATTCTCGCCATGCTTATCCTGGGCGAATCCATGACCTTCCAGCAGTATCTGGCTTCCATTCTGGTCTTTGCCGGCGTCCTGATAAGCCGCTACGGCGGCAGGACCCGCCCGCCGGAGACGATCGTACCGATCGATCCCTCGACCAGTCTGCCCGCCTCCCTCTAATCCTTCTCAGTCGAACTGAGCCCTGAACTCGGCCATCTCTTTTCGCAACGAGGCCAGCTCTTCGCGAAGGTCGCTCACTTCCTGCTCCAGTTTTTCCAGGCGCGCCTCTTCGGCCCGAACCTTCAATGTCGCCGGCTCGGCGGAGGGCTCTGTCGCGACAGGATCCTCCTGTGGCGTCCCGGAGAGCAGATGGGCATGACGGGGCTCCTTGCGTCCCGGCTGCCGGGGGAGCTTGACCGTCAATGGAGGCTCCTTCTGCTCAAGCCCATGGAGAACCTCCTCCACCTCGGCCAGCTCCTTAAAGGGATAGAGCCGCTCCGCCCGGCCTCTCAGCTCTCCCACGGTTTGCGCACCGCGCACCAGCAACTCGCACAGAACCGCCAGCTCTTCCGGCTCCAGGTGAAGCTTCTCCGCCAGCGTGTGCCGGTATTTGGGAACCCGCCCGCCTTCGGCACTCTGCATCGCCAACCCGTTGTGCCGCAGCCGGTCCAGAGCCCGGACGACGTCCGTCTCCTCCAGGCTCATCACCGGATCCCGATTGGATTTCTGGTTGCAGGCATTCGTGAGGGCATTCAGGGTCAGGGGATAATATTCGGGGGTCGCCATCTCTTTTTCCACCAGACAGCCAAGCACCCGGGTTTCAACGGCATCCAGGGTTATCCATTCCATAAAAAGTCTCCTTCCCTCCGCGGCGCTCCATTTGAGCCCTGGCACAGGCCGGAATCCGCTTTTTTGATCTGCCTCAAGGTTTTTTCAGAACAGCTATGATTCACTCTCTCTCGATGACCGACAACCGGGAGGTACCCATGCGATCAAGCGAAATCATCGTCACCCTGCTGATATGGGTTTTGACAGCTGCCGGAATGTTCTTCGGCCTTCGAAAATACACCCGAAAAAAGAAATCGGGAAGCCCGGAACAAAAATCTTCCGAGTGCGACAGACGCACACGACGAAAACAAGGATAAAAAGGCCGACCGCTAAAACCAGCGATCGGCCCTGTCGTTCGCGCACGGGGAAACCGCTCAGGCGTTATTCCCCCTTCTTGCCTTTCTGGCTTTTTTCCCGCTCTTCTTCATGCTCGCGCTCCATCTCCTCTTCGCGCTCGCGGGATTTCTTTCCTTCATAGCTCCCCTTGTCGTCGCCCTTTTCGGAGCGCATCCGTTTTTCATAGGTATTGCGTTCTTCCTTCTGCTTCTGTTTCAGGGCCTCCATATCGGCTTTGTAGCGCTTTTCCAGGGCCTTGCGTTCTTCCAGCTGCCGTTTTTCCATCGCCTGCATCCCCTGGTCGCTCATCGGCTCCATCGTCGCCGAACCGGAACCCTTCCCTTCGTTCTTGGCGGCGCTGGCCGCTTGGGGAGAAATCAGCACCAGCCCGGAACAGAACACCGCCAAAGCCACTGCCCCCGATAACGTCTGAAAACCTTTCATACGCCTCTCTCCTTTGTCTGATTGTGGCATCATGCCCGATGGAAGTGTATCAGAAGATCAGGGCGAGGAAAGGGGGCGGGACGGCGGGATGTGCGCCTGCCAGCCCAATCGGGTCAGAACCCCGGAGAAGACCGCCTCCAGAGGGGCGCTGACCTGAACTGTTCTGCCGTCCACCGGGTGCGGAAACCGCAGCTCCGTAGCTGCCAGCAGCAGGCGATGACAATCGTAGGTTTCCCGGAAAAAGCGGTTATGACGCCCCTCGCCATACTTGGTGTCGCCGATGATGGGATGAAAAATGTGTTTGAAATGACGGCGCAACTGGTGCCGACGCCCGGTCTGCGGGCAGGCCTCGACCAGGCTGTAGCGGCTGCTCGGATAGCGCCCGACGGCACAGGGCAACTCAACCTCGGCCAGACGCCGGTAGTCGGTAATTGCCGCCTGAGCCGGTTTGTTCGCACGGGCCTGCCGGTCGGCGACCCGGTCAGGCTCCTCGACCAAAGGATAGTCGATGCGACCCTCGGCCTCCGGGACCCCGCGCACGACGGCGAGGTAGGTCTTGCGAACGGCCCCCTGCGTGAAAGCCTCCGAAAGCTTCTGTGCCGTTTCCGGCGACAGGGCAAACAGGAGCACGCCGGAGGTCGGCTTGTCGAGACGGTGAACGGGATACACCATGCGACCGACCTGGTCTCTCAGCAGCTGAACGGCAAAACGGGTTTCCCGACGGTCGATCAGGCTGCGATGCACCAGCAGCCCCGAAGGTTTGTTGATGGCGATCAGGTGTTCGTCAGCATAGAGGATCTCAAGCGTCTCCGGCCCTTCGGAAAGCAAACCCTCGGACATCAGGGCTGAGCCTGGAGGCGCTTCAGAACGTGCTGGAGAATCCCGCCGCTCTCGAAGTAGGCTACTTCGTCAGCCGTGTCGATGCGGCAGCGGAGTTTCACCGTACGTTCCGTGCCATCCTCGCTCCTCACCTGCAGCATCATCGTCATCCCGGGGGAAAGCTTCCCGGACGGCATGATCAGGGAGAGGGTCTCTCGGCCATCAAGCTGAAGGCTTTTGCGCCCCTCGCCGGCCTCGAACTGCAGAGGGAGCACGCCCATCCCAACCAAGTTGGAGCGGTGAATCCGTTCGAAACTCTCGGCCACCACCGCTTTGACACCGAGAAGCAGGGTCCCCTTGGCGGCCCAGTCCCGACTGGAGCCGGTGCCGTACTCCTTGCCGGCGACCACGACCAGCGGGGTACCTTCCTCGGCATAACGCATGGCCGCATCGTAAATGCTCTGTTCGGTGCCGCTGGGGATATGGCGCGTGTACCCCCCCTCCAGTTGAGGCACCATCTCGTTGCGCAGCCGGATGTTGGCGAAGGTCCCCCGCATCATCACCTCGTGGTTGCCCCGACGCGACCCGTAGGAATTGAAATCGGCCACCGCGACGCCGTGGCCCTGCAGATAGGTTCCGGCCGGGCTGTCGGCACGGATGCTTCCCGCCGGGGAGATGTGATCGGTGGTGATGGAATCCCCCAGCAAGGCCAGGATACGGGCTCCGACAAAAAGGGTCTCACCTGATTTTTCGTCACCAGTCTCCATAAAGAACGGCGGCTCCTTAACGTAGGTGGAGTCCGGCTGCCAGGCAAAGGTCTTTCCTTGGGGAACGGGAAGGTTCTTCCAGCTCTGGTCGCCGCTGAACACATCGGCGTATTCCTTGCGGAACATCTCGGCGGACACGGCTTCGACCATCCGGGCGACCTCGGCGTTGCTGGGCCAGATATCCCGCAGAAAAACAGGCTCTCCCTGGGCTCCGGTCCCCAGAGGCTCGGTGCTCAGGTCGATGCGTGTCGTCCCGGCCAGGGCATAAGCCACCACCAGAGGCGGAGAGGCCAGCCAGTTGGCTTTGACCTGGGCATGGATGCGCCCTTCGAAATTGCGGTTGCCCGACAGCACCGCGGAGACCACCAGGTTCTGCTCGCGCACCGCCTTGGCGATCGGTTCGTCGAGAGGGCCCGAATTGCCGATGCAGGTGGTGCAGCCGTAGCCAACCAGGTTGAAGCCGAGGGCGTCGAGAGACGTCTGCAACCCAGACTTCTCCAGGTAGTCGGTAACAACCTTGGAGCCGGGCGCCAGAGAGCTCTTGACCCAGGGCTTGCGCATAAGCCCTTTTTCCAGGGCCTTCTGGGCCACAAGCCCGGCAGCCATCATCACGGCCGGGTTGGAGGTGTTGGTGCAGGAAGTGATGGCCGCGATCACCACATCCCCCTGGCTCAGGCGGTAATCGGCTCCCTCCACCGCCGCCTGCTTGCCCTGCTCGCCTTCGGGAAGAACCGCTTCCAGAGCCTTGCGCAGGGCAGGAAGCTCCACCCGGTCCTGCGGTCGCTTCGGCCCAGCCAGACTCGGGACCACTGAAGCCAGGTCGAGCTCGAGGGTGTCGGTGAAGAGCGGATCCACTGAGTCCGCATCCCGCCACAGCCCCTGCGCGCGAGCGTAGGCCTCGACCAGGGCCACGGCCTGTTCGTCGCGTCCGGTGAAACGCAGATAGTCCGTCGTCATCCGGTCGACGGGAAAGAAACCGCAGGTCGCTCCGTACTCCGGAGACATGTTGGCAATCGTGGCCCGATCGGCGATCGGAAGCTGATCCAGCCCCGGGCCGTAAAACTCGACGAACTTGCCGACCACGCCATGGGCGCGAAGCATCTGGGTGACGGTGAGAACGAGATCCGTCGCCGTCACCCCTTCGGGGAGGCGCCCCTTCAGACAGAACCCCACCACTTCGGGGATGAGCATGGAAACCGGCTGACCGAGCATCGCCGCCTCCGCTTCGATCCCCCCGACGCCCCAGCCAAGAATCCCGAGGCCGTTGATCATGGTGGTATGGCTGTCCGTGCCGACCAGGGTGTCGGGATAGGCATAGTGGCGGCCGCCAAACTCTTCGCTCCACACCGTCTTGCCCAGGTACTCGAGATTGACCTGGTGGCAGATGCCCGTCCCCGGCGGGACAACGCGGAAATTCCCGAACGCGGTCTGCCCCCAGCGCAGCAGGGCATAGCGCTCGGCATTGCGGGTCATCTCCGCCTTCACGTTGGCGGCAAAGGCGTCCTCTGAGGCATAGCGGTCGACCATGACCGAATGGTCGATAATCAGATCGACGGGGATTTGCGGATTGATCCGTTCCGGATCTCCTCCGGAACGGGCCATGGCATCGCGCAGGGCCGCCAGATCCACCACGGCGGGAACGCCGGTGAAATCCTGCATCAGCACCCGGGTCGGTCGATAGGCGATCTCGCGCGAGGACGTCCGCTTGGCGAGCCATCCCGCCAGCGCCTCGATGTCGGAAACCGTGACGGTTTGTCCGTCCTCGAAGCGCAGCAGGTTTTCCAGCAGGATTTTCAGGGAGAACGGCAAACGGCTGAGGTCGCCGAGACCGGCCTGCTGCGCGGCTGATAGGTCCTGCCGTTGACCGTCAGGGTGCGAAGAGATTTAAGGGTGTCGTTTCCCGGGGTTATCATCGGTATCCTCCTCGGTTCTTGAGTCTCAAGGAAACCGGCCCCGTACCCAAGTGGACAGATCGGGGCCGTTCGAACCGTTTAACGATACCACGCCGCCGTCGACTGGACAAGCGATGGAAAAGACTGAGAGTTACGGAGTCACGGACGGCAGGACGATGGTGAAGGTGCTCCCCATGCCCGGCGTGCTCTCCACCGAGACCTGGCCGCCATGGGTCTGGACTATGTGCTTGACGATGGCCAGACCGAGGCCGGTGCCCCCCTGCTTGCGGCTCCTGGCCTTGTCGACCCGGTAGAACCGTTCGAACAGACGGGGCAGATGTTCACGGGCGATACCGCAGCCGCTGTCGCGTACCCGCACCATGACCCCCTCGGCGGTCTTCACCCCTTCGACGCGGACCTTGCTCCCCGGCTCGCTGTATTTAATGGCATTGTTGATGAGGTTGACCAGGGCCTGTTCGAGAAGAGCCGGATTGATCCGCGCCGAGAGCTCGGCCTCGGCAGAGCTCTCCATGGTGATGGAACGCTCATTGGCCTGTATTTCACAGGACTGGATGGCCGACTGGATCACCTCGTTCACCGATCCCGGCTGCAGCACGATATGGTGACGTTCGGCATCCTGTTCGATGCGGGAGAGATCGAGCAGATCGTCGATGATGGCATTGAGACGATCGGCCTGCTTGGTGATGATGGCGAGGAAACGCTGGGCGTCTTCGGGCTGGTTGATGGCGCCGTCCATGAGGGTTTCCACAAACCCCTTGATCGCGGTAATAGGCGTTTTCAATTCATGGGAGACGTTGGCGACAAAGTCGCGGCGCACATTTTCCAGGCGTCTCAACCGGGTCACGTCGTTGAGAACGATCAGAACCCCGATGTCCTGTCCCTGAGACCCTTTCAGAGCGGTGCCGTGGGCCTGTAGAAACCGCTCTTGCTCGCCGTGAAAAACGATATCCCCCTCGACTGGGTCGGAGCTCTCCAGCGCCCTGGCGATGAAGCGCTGCAGGTCGGCCTTGCGCACCACTTCCTGGATCCTCTGCCCCTGCGCCCGGGTGCTTTCGATCGACAGCAATTTTTCGGCCGCCTGATTGAGGCGAATGATGCGCTCGTCGGTGTCGACGGCCAGAACCCCTTCCACCATGCTGGCCAGAACCGCTTCCTGTTCATTGCGCTGCCGCAGCACCGTGCGGATGCGGTCATCCAGCTGCGCCGCCATCTTGTTCATCGCTTCGGCCAGTCCGCGGATCTCTTCGGCCCCCCTCACGGCCATGCGTTCTTCCAGTTCCCCCTTGGCGAAGCGTTCCGCGCCCTGCTTCATCTGCTCGAGGGGAAGGCTGATACGCCGGGAAACCAGCAAGCTGAGCAACGCGGCAAACACCGCCGCGATCAGCCCGCCGAACAACACCTTGCTTCGGATGGCCCCCAGGGTCCGGTCGATAGCGGTGACGGCCATGGCCGTGCGCACCACGCCGGTGATCGTATCCCCCTCCACGACCGGAATCGCCACGTACATCATCTCTTCCTGCAGGGTATGGCTGAAACGGATCGACCGACCCGTTCTTCCGTGCAACGCTTCGGTAATCTCCGGCCGGCCGGCATGATTTTCCATGCGGGAGGCTTCTTCCATCGAATCGGCCAGAACGACCCCCGAGGGCATGATCAGGGTAATGCGCGTTTCCGACTGAGGGGTGAGTTCCCGGCAGAGGGATTCGAGATAAGGGGAATTCTTGACGGCAAACTGTCCCCGCACCTGCCGTTCAATCAGATACCCGCGCGCTTTGAGGTCAGACCCGGCCTGCTCGAGGTAGAATTCCCGCAGGGAGGAGGAGAAGTACCAGGTCAACACCGAAAGAGAAAGCAGGATGATCAGCAGATAGGAGAGATAGAACTGCCACAGAAGGCGCTTGGGACGTATCATGGTTTGAGTCTCGAAAAAGAATGGCATGAAAAACCGGAAGAGGTGTTCCGGAACCGTTTTTTTTATTCCTTGAACCGGTAGCCGACCCCGCGCACCGTCTCGATGTATTTGCCGCAGGGGCCGAGCTTTTTGCGCAGCCCGACGATCTGCACGTCCACCGCCCGGTCGGTCACCGAATAATCGTCGCCACGCACGGCATTGACAATCTGGTACCGGGTAAACACCCAGCCGGGGCGACTGGCCAGAAAGTGCAGGACCCTGAACTCCGTAAAGGTCAGCTCCACCGCCTGGCCGGCGGCGATCACTTCGTTGCGGCCCGGATGGATCACCAGATCGTGAATCCGCAGAGCCTCGGTCTGATCCCCCTCGGCCTCCGCCGTTCCCCGCCGCCGCAACACCGCCTTGATGCGCGCCATCAGGATTTTCGGACTGAAGGGCTTGGTGACGTAGTCGTCCGCCCCCATCTCCAGGCCCCGCACGACATCCGCCTCTTCCCCCTTTGCCGTAGTCATGACGATGGGAACGGCGGCCAGCTCCGCAGACTTCTTCATCGCCTGGCACACTTCGAGGCCATCGAGACCGGGAAGCATCAGGTCGAGCACGACAAGATCGGGCGGCTCTTTCTTGGCCAGGCGCAGCCCTTCTTCGCCGCTGGTGGCGCAGGTGACTTTGAAACCGTCCTTGGCCAGGTTGTAATGGATCAGCGCCAGAATATCCTCTTCGTCCTCGATGACCAGTAAATGCTCTTTGCTCATGCGTCCTGTGTATCCTTCCGGAAGTATCGACTATATGCCCGAAAATATTGCCGTATTGTTAGGAATGTATTAGTTCTGACAAAAAATCAA
>QKGY01000327.1 GCA_003250235.1 Desulfuromonadaceae bacterium | reverse complement strand
ATACGGCCGATACGTAAAGGGCTCCGGCGAATGTAATCCGGCTCAAAACGATAGCAATATGCTCAGCAGTGGCTTTCCCTGGACGAACCCCAGGGATATATCCCCCCTGCTTCTTGATATTATCTGCCACATCCACAGGGTTGAAAGTCACAGCCGTGTAGAAATAGCAGAAGAAAATGATAAATGCAACGAAAAAAACATTATACAGCCAGTGACTCGGCGTCATCATCGAGGCGATGGTCTTCACCCAGGGGACATCCACCAAGTTAGCGACCGTTGCCGGGAACATGATAATGGAGCTGGCAAAAATGGGCGGAATAACCCCGCTCATGTTAACCTTCAGCGGCAGATGACTTGTCTGCCCACCATAATTCCGCATGCCGACAACACGTTTGGCATAGTGAATCGGCACCCGGCGCTGTCCACGCTCCATAAAAATAATGGCAGCCACAACAGCGATCATGACGATCATAATGATCAGAACCATGAAGAGCGACAAGGCGCCGGTTTTAAACAGGCGGATGCTGTTCACAATGGCAGACGGCATATTGGCAACAATACCGGCAAAAATGATCAGCGAGATGCCATTGCCGATACCGCGCTCGGTAATCTGCTCCCCGAGCCACATAATGAACGCCGTACCCGCCGTCAGTGTGATGATCGTCAGAAGAACAAAGCCGATCCCCTGGTCAGGAACGACGTATTCGCCTGCGGGGCCACGCATGGTCTGGAGGCCAACAGCAATGCCGGCCCCCTGAATAACGGAAAGAACGACCGTACCGTAACGGGTCCACTTGGTGATGGTCTTGCGTCCCTGTTCGCCTTCTTTTGACAGGCGCTCCACAGGCTCAAAAACGACCGTAAGTAACTGCAGAATAATAGAAGCGCTGATATACGGCATAATGCCCAGGGCAAAAACCGTCATCCTCTGCAACGCCCCACCGGTAAAGGCACTGACTAGGCCAAGCAGGGTCCCTTGAGTCCCTTCAAAAAACTTAGCCAGAACCTGTGCATCCACCCCGGGTGTCGGCACATGGCAGCCGACACGGTAAACAGCCAGCATTCCAAGGGTGAATAGAATTCGTCTTCTTAATTCAGGAATATTGAAGATGTTCTGGATGCTGGATATCAATTTAAATAACCTCGGCTTTGCCGCCAGCCGCTTCGATTTTTTCGATGGCCGACTTGCTGAATTTGTGAGCTTTCACAGTCAGGGCCTTGGTGATTTCACCATCCCCGAGGACTTTGATCCCGTCACAGATGTCGGTTACCAGCCGGGCCTTACCAAAGGCCTCGAGATCAACTACGCTACCTGCATCAAAAGCATCGAGGTCACGCAGATTGACCAAAGCATAAACTTTCTTGTTCAGCGAACGGAAACCACGCTTGGGAAGACGACGCTGCAGAGGCATCTGACCGCCTTCAAAACCGGGCTTGACGCTGCCACCGGAGCGTGCTTTCTGCCCTTTGTGCCCTTTACCGGCGGTCTTACCCGTCCCGGAACCAGGTCCACGACCAAGGCGTTTCCTGTTTTTTGTTGAACCGTAGGCCGGTTGCAGATTGCTCAGATCCATATTTATTCTTCCTTATTCAATCACTCTTCGACCAAGACCATGTGGGCAACCTTGTTGATCATACCGCGAATCTCAGGGGTATCCTTGAGAACAACAGTTTGATGCAACCGGGTCAACCCGAGGCCTTTAAGTACGCGGGTGAAATAGGCCTTACGGCCAATTCCGCTCTTCTTGAGGGTCACTTTAATTTCTGCGGCCATTGCCATTCTCCTCATCTAAACCTTACTCGGCAGTGGTAACGCCACGGCGTTGCAGAATTTCTTCCGCACTCTTCAACTGCTCCAAAGCATTAAAGGTCGCCTTGACCACGTTATGCGGGTTGTTGGAGCCCAGGCACTTCGAAAGGATGTCGCCGACGCCGGCAACCTCCAGGACAGCACGGGCAGCACCACCGGCGATAACACCAGTACCTTGGGAAGCGGGTCTCAAAAGGACCTTACCGGCACCAAACTTACCGATAATATCGAAAGGGATGGTACGCTCTTTCAGCGGTACGCGAATCAGGGATTTTTTAGCCTGTTCCACCCCTTTACGAATGGCCTCGGGAACTTCCTTGGCCTTGCCCAGTCCATAACCGACATAACCTTGTCCATCGCCAACAACAACCAGGGCGGAGAAGCTGAAACGGCGGCCCCCTTTGACGACCTTGGCGCAACGGTTGATATGAATGACCCTGTCGGTCAGATTCAGCTCATTGGGATCGATGCGATGCAAAGACATCCTCCTTTACCTAAAAAGACAGACCGGATTCACGGGCCGCCTCGGCAAGAGCTTTGACACGGCCATGATACAAAAAGCCATTACGGTCAAATACAACTTGCTTGATGTTTTTCTCAAGAGCCATCTTGGCGATGGCCCTGCCCACAGCCTTTGCCGATTCCACGTTTCCACTGCAGGTTCCTGCATCAACAAGACCCTTGTTGACAGTCCCGGCAGCAGCGAGAGTCGTTCCGCTGGTATCCTCAATAATCTGGGCGTAAATGTGTTTGGCACTGCGGAAAACACAAAGACGCGGGCGATCAGCCGTCCCACGAACTTTCTGACGTACACGCACCTTGCGCTTAACCCGTGCCAGAGCCCTTTCTTTTGCGATGCTCACAGTCTTTCTCCTTGACCTGTAATCAATTATTTTTTACCGGTCTTACCCGCTTTACGCAGAATCCGCTCATCGGCGTACTTGATTCCTTTGCCTTTATAGGGCTCAGGTCCGCGGAAGGAACGGATCTTGGCAGCAGTAGCTCCTACGAGCTGCTTATCGATGCCTTTTACCGTCACCTTGGTCTGCTTTTCCACTTCCACGGTGATTCCCTCGGGAAGAGGATATTCGACCGGATGCGAATATCCAAGAGCAAGACTCAGCACTTTCCCCTTCAATTCGGCACGGTAACCAACGCCGTTTATTTCCAGGACACGCTCAAAACCTTTGGTCACACCGTCAACCATGTTGGAAATCAGGGTCCGTGTCAGACCCTGAAGGGCTCCGGCCTGTTTTCCTTCGCCGGAACGGGAAACGTGAACATGGCCGGCATCGACCTTGACGTCCACACCATGGCTGATGGAACTCTGCAGCTTGCCCTTGGGCCCTTTCACGCTCACGCTAGTGCCCGACAGAGCCACCTCAACCCCGGAAGGGATGGTGATGGGTTTTTTACCTATTCTAGACATCCTCTACACTCCTTAAGCCGTAACCCTTACCAGACGGTACAAATAATCTCACCACCCACCTGCGCCTCACGCGCAGCCACATCGTGGAGCAACCCTTTCGAGGTCGACAGGATAGCACATCCGAGGCCATTTTTCACGGCGGGGATATCATCCTTGCCCACGTATACGCGACGTCCAGGAGTAGACATCCGCTTAATTTCATGGATCACGTGCTTATTTTCGTCATCAAACTTCAGGTAGATGCGCAGAACGCCCTGCTTGTCATCAGCAACCGTCTTGAAGTTCTTGATATAGCCGAGATCCTTGAGCACCTCGGCCAGCGCCACCTTCACCTTGGACATGGGCACGTCCACCTTCTGGTGCTTTGCCATCCCCGCGTTGCGAATACGGGTCAGCATATCTGCTATAGGATCAGTCATTGCCATGGATGCAACTCCTCTTATTACCAGCTTGATTTAACAACGCCGGGGATCTTTCCGTCCAGCGCCAGCTTGCGCAGGCAGATCCTGCACATATCAAATTTCCGATAGTATCCGCGCGAACGCCCGCACAAGGGACAGCGATTGTAATCCCGCACCTTGAACTTTTTAGGCCGCGCGGCCTTTATCATCATCGACTTTTTTGCCACCGTTACCTCCGCTATCCTTAAATGCTATTTCCTGAAGGGCATCCCAAGCTGGGTCATAAGTGCCCGGCCCTCTTCATCGTTTCGAGCCGTGGTCACGATCGTGACATTAAGACCCTTGACCTTGTCGATTTTCTCCAGATCAATCTCAGGAAAAATCAACTGTTCTTTGATCCCCAAAGTATAGTTACCCCGGCCATCAAAAGCCTTGGGAGAAACCCCTTTGAAATCGCGAACGCGCGGCAGGGCAACATTGATAAGCCGGTCCAGAAACTCGTAGGCTTTTTCCCGGCGCAAAGTCACCATGCAACCAATGGGCATCCCCTCGCGAAGCTTGAAGCCGGCGATGGATTTTTTAGCCTTGGTGATTACCGCTTTCTGACCGGTAATACGACCGAGCTCTTCCACGGCGGATTCCAAAACCTTGATATTCTGAATAGCCTCCCCAAGGCCCATATTGATCACGACCTTTTCAATGCGGGGGACTTCCATCACGTTTTTAAGTTGCAGGTCCTTCATGAGCTGGGGAACCAGCTCGGCCTGGTAAATCCCTTTAAGTCTGGCCATGGAAATTCTCCGTTACTTATCGACAATCTCGTTGCATTTTTTACAAAAACGAGCCTTGGTCCCATCCTCCAGAACCCGGATACCGGTTCTGGTCGGCTTGTTGCAAGCCCCGCAAAGAAGAAGAGCGTTGGAAGCATCAAAAGGGGCTTCCTTCTCGACAATCCCCCCCTCGGCATTGCTGCGACTCGGACGGGAATGCCTCTTCACCACGTTGAGGTTCTCGACGGTGATGCGCCCTTTCTCAGGGAAAACCCGCGTCACCTTGCCGGATTTGCCCTTTTCTTTGCCCGCTATGATCATAACCATGTCATCTTTTTTGACATGAAGTTTCTTTGCCGCCATGATTCAATCTCCTACAAACAATTTTAAAGAACTTCCGGCGCCAGAGACACGATCTTCATGAAACGGCGAGCACGCAGTTCACGGGCCACGGGGCCGAAAATCCTAGTTCCGACAGGCTCTCCGGCAGCATTTACGACCACTGCCGAGTTGTTATCGAAACGGATATAGGAACCGTCCGGCCGGGTAACTTCCTTAGCCGTCCTGACGATAACTGCCCGCACAACATCGCCCTTCTTAACCTTCGAGTTGGGCAACGCCTCCTTGACGGAGCAGATGATGATGTCACCGAGGCCGGCGTACTTCCTTTTGGATCCGCCGAGAACCTTGACGCAGCAGAGCTTACGGGCTCCCGAGTTGTCTGCGACATCAAGCATCGTCTGCATCTGTATCATAACTTTGGTCTCCTAAACGGTTACGTTCTTCTCAAGAATCTCGCGGACTCTCCACCGCTTGTCACGGGACAACGGCCTGGTCTCCACGATAAGAACCTTATCGCCAATCGCACAGCTGTTCTGCTCATCATGAGCTTTGTACGTCACCCTGCGCTTGATGTATTTCTTGTAAATGGGATGTTTGACAAGCTGATCAACCTTGACCACAACGGTCTTGTCCATCTTGTCGCTGACCACAACCCCAACACGGGTTTTTCTGTTGCCACGTTCTGTTGTCATATCCAACCTCGTCGATCCTGGTTAGGCCTGCTTTTCCCGCAGAACCGTGTTAACCCGTGCTATATCCTTTTTAACCTGCGAAATCCGGGCGGTATTTTCCAGATGACCGGTGTGCATCTGGAACCTCAGGTTGAAGAGCTCCTGGCTCAGCTCCTGAGATTGCTTCTGCAGATCTTCTACGCTTTTATCCCTCAACTCATTAACCTTCATGAGCTTCTTCCTCCCTGGCAACGATCTTTGTCTTCATCGGGAGCTTGTGCGCAGCCAGACGAAAAGCCTCACGGGCGACGTCTTCAGCCACACCCTGCATCTCATAAAGCATCACCCCCGGCTTGACTACGGCAACCCAGCTATCCGGAGACCCCTTACCTTTACCCATACGGGTCTCAGCAGGCTTGCGAGTCAGAGGCTTTTGCGGAAAGATCCGGATCCAGATTTTACCACCGCGCTTAATATAACGGGTCATGGCCCGACGAGCCGCCTCGATCTGACGGGAAGACAACCACCCGCACTCAATCGCCTGAAGCCCGAAATCGCCAAAGTTCAGCTCAGTGCCGCCTTTTGCAGCGCCGGTCATGCGCCCCTTAAATGTCTTTCTATGCTTAACCTTCTTGGGCATTAACATAGCAGTTTACTCCTATACCTGTCCTGGAATCTTACTGTTCTCTGCCGAGAACTTCGCCCTTGAAGATGAGTACCTTGACACCGATAATTCCGTAGGTGGTTTTGGCTTCAGCAAAACCGTAGTCGATGTCCGCACGAAGTGTGTGAAGAGGCACCCGACCTTCCCTGTACCATTCGGTACGGGCGATTTCAGCCCCGCCAAGACGGCCCGCGCAGTTGATCTTGATCCCCTGTGCACCGAACTTGAGAGCCTGGGTTACCCCTTTTTTCATCGCACGACGGAAGGCTACACGCCGCTCGAGCTGCAGAGCCACGTTCTCGGCCAGCAGTTGAGCATCTATCTCAGGCTTGCGTATTTCCTGAATATTGATGAAAACTTCTTTATCGGTGAGTTTGGCCAGCTCTTTCTTGAGAGCCTCGACTTCGGAACCCCTCTTCCCGATGATGATGCCAGGACGTGCCGCGAAAATATTGATCTTCGCCTTGCTGGCAGCCCGCTCTATTTCAATTTTAGAGATCCCGGCGTGGTAAAGCTTCTTTTTAAGATAATTGCGAAGCTTAATATCTTCGTGCAGCAGCTTGGCGTAATCCGCCTCAGCATACCACTTGGAGTCCCAAGTCCTGACGACCCCCAGACGAAATCCTACAGGATGAACTTTCTGGCCCAAACTTTCACCTCCTCAACAACTTATTTTTCGTCAAGAACAACCGTCACATGACTGGTCGGTTTGCGGATTCGAGTCGCACGTCCCTGCGCTCTGGGGAGGAACCGCTTCAGAACAGGTCCCTGGTCTACAAAAATCGTCTTGATGAAAAGACGATCCACATCACTTACGCCCTTCTGCTCTGCATTGGCAACAGCAGAACTCACCAGCTTTGCCACGATCGGGGCCGCTTTCTGGGGGGAGAATTTGAGGACGTTAAGAGCCTCCTGAACCCCTTTCCCACGTACCATATCGATAACCAGCCGGGCCTTCTGGGGGGAAAGGCGCGCGTAACTCAACTTAGCTCTGGCTTCCATGAAATGAAACTCCTCTGGCGGAATCTATTACTTACGCTTGCTCTTCTTGTCTGCACCGTGACCATAATAAGTACGGGTAGGAGCAAACTCTCCCAGTTTATGTCCCACCATGTTCTCCGTGACAAAAACCGGGATGAACTTCTTGCCGTTGTGCACAGCGAAGGTATGGCCGACAAATTCGGGGATAACGGTCGAACGACGGGACCAGGTTTTAATAACCTGCTTGCTGGTCGTTCCCCCTTCGATGTCGACTTTCCGTAAAAGGCTTTCTTCGACGTACGGCCCTTTTTTGATTGATCTAGCCACTGCCGTCTCCTCTATTTAAATGGACTATTTTGTGCGACGGCGAACGATGAAACGATCCGTCCGCTTGTTAACGCGTGTTTTATACCCCTTGGTCGGAATACCCCAGGGGGTTACGGGATGACGACCACCGGAGGACTTACCCTCACCACCACCATGGGGATGGTCGACAGGGTTCATGGCAACGCCGCGGGACTGAGGACGCTTGCCAAGCCAACGGTTACGACCGGCTTTGCCGATTTTCACATTCTCGTGGTCGAGATTGCCGACCTGCCCGATGGTTGCACAGCACTCCTGCAGAACAAGGCGAACCTCACCGGAAGGCAGACGGAGCTGGGAATATTTCCCCTCCTTGGCTGCGATCATCGCATAGGTGCCCGCGCTACGAGCCAACTGACCACCCTTGCCGACCTTCAGCTCCACATTATGGACCCAGGTACCGAGAGGGATAGCACGGATAGGCATGGCATTGCCGGGTTTGATATCCGCATTTTCGCTGGCCACCACGACATCGCCAACGTTCAGCCCAACGGGAGCCAGAATGTATCTCTTCTCACCGTCAGCATAATTAAGCAGGGCGATGCGAGCGGAGCGGTTAGGATCATACTCAACGGATACGATCGTGGCCGGTATCTCTTTTTTATCACGCTTGAAATCAATAACCCTGTATTTACGTTTGTGCCCGCCACCGGTATGGCGCTTGGTAATCCGGCCACTGCTGTTACGACCGAACGACCTCTTAAGAGGCGCGAGCAAAGACTTTTCAGGAGTCGAAGTGGTGATCTCCTCAAAAGTCGAAGAAGTCATATTGCGACGACCGGGGGAGGTCGGTTTGTACTTTTTGATCGCCATTATGGTTACTCCGTATCGCTAGATTTCTTGCCGTTAGACCCCGAAGAAATCGATGGTTCCTTCAGACAGGGTGACATAGGCCTTTTTAGTATTGGAACGCTTACCGAAGCTCCTGCCGACGCGCTTTACCTTGCCAGCAGACAGAACGGTATTGACGTTCTTCACCTTGACACTAAAGGCTTTTTCAACCGCCTGCTTGATTTCGATTTTATTTGCGGTCAGGGCTACCTCGAAGGCCACAACCTGCCCCACTTCTTTTTGCAGACTGGTCTTTTCAGTAACCAGCGGCTTTTTAATTATCTGATGCAACGGTTTCATCAGGCCAACGCTCCTTCCAGTTGGGACACGGCGCCCTCAGTAATAACGAGGTTCGGGTACTTCATGACGTCGTAGACATTCACACCCTCGGCCTTAAGAACCTTGACGAAGGGGAGATTACGCGCAGAAAGCTCAACCTTCGGATTATCCCCCTCGATCACGACAAGCGCTTTATTGAGCTCAAAGCGGCCAAGGATCTCGGCAAAGGACTTGGTGCTGATTTTTTCCAGCTCAAGAGCATTGAGCACCGTCAGCTTACTGTCCTGAAAGCGGGCAGAAAGGGCACTTTTAAGTGCCGCTTTTTTGACCTTGCGGTTGAGTTTGAACTGGTAGTCCCTGGGGGAGGGACCAAAAGCTGCACCGCCGCCCACGTAATGCGGAGCACGAATGCAACCCTGACGGGCATTACCGGTGCCCTTTTGCTTATAGGGCTTCTTACCGCCACCGGCAACTTCGCTACGCGTCTTGCTGCTGGAAGTTCCCTGACGACGGGCAGCAAGCTGATAGCGAACCATATCGTGAATCAGGTAGCCCCTGACATCGACATTGAAAACCGCGTCGGAGATTTCCTTCTCGGAAACCTGATTTTTGTTTATGTCATATACAGCGATTTTAGCCATGGAGTTTCTCCCAAATCCTTATATCTTGAGGCTATTTCTTAGCCTTTACGCCCTTGCGGATCATCACCACGGCGTTCTTCGGTCCGGGGATGGCACCTTTGACCAAAATCAGATTCTTCTCGGGGCGAACATCAACGATCACCAGATTCTGGGTGGTTACTTGCTTGTTCCCCATCTGACCGGCCATCCGCTTACCCTTAAAGACCCTGGAAGGCCACGCGCTGGCACCGATGGAACCGGGAGCGCGATGAAACATCGAACCGTGGGTTGCACGGCCACCGGCAAAGTTCCAGCGCTTGATGACACCCTGAAAGCCTTTACCTTTGCTGGTTCCGGTAACGTCAACAATATCGCCAGCGGCAAACACACTCTGGCAGGTGATCTCGTCACCGACATTGTACTCATCGACATTCTCGACACGGAACTCACGCAGGGAGCCGAATGCGCCCTTGCCTACCTTCTTGAAGTGACCCATTTCAGGTTTATTGACCCGATGGGTTTTCTTCATTCCATAACCGACCTGAATCGCGTTGTAACCGTCGGACTCAACGGTCTTCTTCTGCAAAACCACACAGGGACCGGCCTCAACAACCGTCACAGGGATTCTTCTGCCATCAATGGCGAAGACCTGGGTCATCCCCAATTTTTTTCCCAAGATTCCATTTATCATCGGACCTACCCTTACCTCAAAATGAAGTGTTTATCTTAAAGCTTGATTTCGACGTCTACCCCGGCAGAAAGATCAAGTTTCATCAAGGCGTCGACAGTCTGCTGGGTCGGTTCGAGGATGTCCAGCAGGCGCTTGTGAGTGCGCATCTCGAACTGCTCACGGCTCTTCTTATCAACATGCGGTCCACGCAGAACCGTGTACCGGTTAATTACCGTCGGAAGAGGAATGGGGCCGGCAATGCGGGCACCAGTGCGCTTTGCGGTATCCACGATTTCATTAACGGACTGATCAAGAAGCTTATGATCATAAGCCTTCAAACGAATTCTAATCTTCTGGCTCGGCATGACTATTTTCCTCTATTACTCGATAATTTCGCTGACAACGCCGGCGCCAACCGTACGGCCACCCTCGCGGATAGCAAAGCGCAGCTCTTTGTCCATGGCGATCGGGGTGATCAGATTTACGGTCATGCTGATGTTGTCGCCAGGCATAACCATCTCGGT
>QKGY01000462.1 GCA_003250235.1 Desulfuromonadaceae bacterium | reverse complement strand
CCGAAAGGCGCGGTACGATCCAGAAGCCGCGACAGGATTTCCAGCGAATAAACCGGCTGGGTCTGTACAAAACGCGCACCGGCCTCTATCTTCTTCTCCAGCTTTTTTAACTGTCCTTCGAGATTGGCCGGGTTGGGGTTGAACGCCGCTCCTAACAGGAAACGGGTCTGTCCTCCCAGTTCGGCTCCGAGGAGATTTTTGCCACCATTCAAGGCGCTCAGCAGCTTGAGAATCCCTACGGAGTTGAGATCAAAGACACTGGTAGCCCCCGATTCACTGCCGACCGAAACCGGATCGCCCGTCACTGCCAGGACATTGCGGATACCGAGCATGGAGGCCCCCATCATATCCGAATGCAAACCGATCAGATTACGATCCCTCCCGGTGATGTGTACGATCACCTCCACACCGGCGTCCTCCTGGATCGCTCGGGCCAATGCGATGTTCCCCATCCGGATGCGGGCAAGCGGATTTTCCGCAAGACTGATCGCATCAACACCGGCCTCAGCCAATGTCCGGGCGCCGCAGAGAACCTTGCTGACATCCAGACCTTTCGGCGGATCCAGCTCGACCGTGACGACGGGACGTTTCCCCAGGACATCGAGAAATGTTTCTTTGTGGGGGACAGCTTCGACCCGTGCGGCAGGGATTTCTTCACGCAGCCGGGGACGACGGACCTCACGGCGAGGCGAAGGTTTCAGCCCCGCTAAGGCCCGGGAGAGGGCCCGGATGTGCTCCGGGGTTGTTCCGCAACACCCCCCGACCAGGGAAGCTCCAGCCGACACCATTTCCCGCCCCATGGACGCGAAGTAATCGGGGGTGGCCAGGTAGATATAGCGACCATCGACATATTGCGGGAATCCCGAGTTGGCAAAAGCCGACAGCGGCAGAGAGGACATCTGTCCCATCCGCTCCAGAACCTTGAGAATCTCCCGGGGTCCAGAGCCGCAATTGGCCCCCAGCACGGCCGCACCGGCGACCGTCAGCCGATCCGCGGCGACCTCGGCGCTCACCCCATCCCGGGTGTTGCCGTCTTCGACGAAGGCCATCTGGGCCACAACCGGCAGGCCGATGGAAACGGCCATTTCCGTAGCCAGCTCCAGATCTTCAATCGACGCGAACGTCTCCAGAAGAAACAGGTCCACCCCGCCTTCCGCCAAAGCTTCCATCTGCTGGCGGAAAAGAGTCCTTTTATCGTCCGTGGTCAACTCGACCTGCTTACCCTTGGGCGGGATGAGAGGTCCGACGGAGCCGGCCACAAAGTTCTCGGCACCTGCGGCAGAGCGGGCAAGGCGCGCAGCGGCCTCGTTGATAGCGCGCGTCTTGGCTTCCAAGCCGACGGCACCCAGTCGAAGCGCGTTGGCTCCGAAGGTATTGGTTTCGATCAGAACCGAGCCAGCAGCAATATAGTCCCGATGAATTCCTTCGATCAGATCCGGCTTGATGAGGTTGAGATATTCAAAATTGGCGTCCAGCGAGACGCCACGGGCATACAGCAGGGTGCCCATGGCGCCGTCGCCAACCAGGACGTCCTGGGACAATCGCTCCAAAAACAAGGTGCTTCGCGTTGGATAATGGCTCATAGAATTTCTGCGTTCTTATGTCCCCGATAAGGGATCTGTCAGGAATGTTCGCGGATAATGGCCGTATAAAAAAGATGCCCGTCCGACTCCGCCACCGAGAGGGACAGCTCAAGCGGCATCCGGGTTCCGTCCCGGCGACGGCCCGGCACCTGATGAAGACTACGAATCAGCTTGCCGGCCTCCGTCTTGAGGTAGTCCTCGATGCCCACGCCATGAAAGGAAACGCACTCGTCATGCACCAGCTTTGACACGTTGACGCCGATGACATCCCGCTTGCCGTATCCGAACATTTTTTCCGCCTGTCTGTTGAACAGGATAATCTGTCCGTTACTGAGAAAGGAGACAATGCCATCGCGCGCGGTCTCCGTCAATATACGGAACCGCTTTTCCGATTCTTCCAGGTGTTCGGTCTTCTCCCGCAGGTGCTCGTTGAGTTCATTGAACGCATCGACCAGCATGCCGATCTCGTCCAGCCCCCTGCGCGGAATTCTTTCTTCGAAGCGGCCCGTTCGGATAATGTCGCGGATCACCTCGCCGAGTCGGCCAAGGGGGCGCGTCACCGCAACTCGGATGAGCATCCCGAGAAACACCATCAGCGCCAGGAAGATTCCCCCGGAATAAAAAATATCGCGGCCCATGTTGGCAAAAACCTGCTGGTAAAGCCTGTCCAGAGGAATGGTGACCGAGGCAGCGCCGATCACGTCTCCGATCTGATAGTGATAAGCCCTGTCGGTGGATTCAGGAAAAAGCTCCTTGATGAACGGAGGGGCCTTCTTGGGGTCGCCATGACATTCCAGACAGCTCTGCTCCGCCTTGAAAGATCGCAGGTAACGAAAGACCCGATTCCCGTTCAGAGACGTGATGGTGTAGTATTCCAGCAGATCCCCCTGCTGTCTGAACTTCTCCAGGACCTCCATCTCAAAGGCATCGGGAGCATTTTTGACGTTGCGGTAGCGATCGGAAACCTGCCGGATGGTATAGCCGATATCCTGACTGACCCGCTCGCCGATTCTCTGCGACACCAGAACCGGCACCAGGCCATAGCGCTGCCGTGAGAGTTCGACATCCCCTTCCTGCAACTGTTGCGAGAGATATTCTCGGGTTCGAATGGCCTCAAAAGCGATAATGCGGGCCTTCTCCACCGCCTCTTCCATAATGAA
>QKGY01000434.1 GCA_003250235.1 Desulfuromonadaceae bacterium | reverse complement strand
CAGCGTCCCGTCACGATCACCGATTGCTGCCGAGTGGATGCCGCCATGGCTGCGGTAATGTTCCGTCAGGTCGTTCAATGCGTTCATCAGGTCCAGCAACGAACGGGTTTCATAGTGACGTGGTCGTCGTCTGTTTTCACTGAGCAGCCGGGTCGGCAGATTATAGGCGATACCGGTGCCGCAACCGGAGGTAAGGGTTGGCTGCAGCCTCTCGGGGAGTTCATTGCTGATATGAATATCAGCCATACCGTGATCGTGGCATATTTCGAGGGCTAAAATATCGTCGAGCGATTCCACAAACCCCTGGAGCCGAAAGAAACCAGCCACCAGGAATTTGAGCTGATGCGGTGAACAGACCAAGGTCGCAAGATCGTTCCCGTTCACCCGTAGACGTAAGGGATATTCGGTAACGGTATGACGTTGAAGCTGTTCGCTTCGGTCCTGTTTTACGCGAATAATGTGATGAGCCTTGTTGTTGTCCATTGGAAGTGGTGTGTCCCAGATTTGAGGGCATCTTGAATAATTGCTTTTCCTGCCAATCTCGGCGTTATGCTCAAAATTTTATCCTCGGAATATCAATTATATGCCTGCGGTAAAATTTTTCACATGCCTTGATCTTGATTGAAAAATCTAATTATTCAAGACACCCTTGATTTTGCCATCAAGAAGGTGACCGCCGCCTTTTGTGCAAGACGGCGGCGGTTGTCAGGCCGTTGTTAGCTGATACCGACAGCAGGTTCGTTGTTCGATACAGGGGAGGTGCTTTTTCCGTGCTTGTCGTCGATCTTGCCGAAGGAATCCGGAATGGAGTAGTCGACTGTTTCCGGGTGATGTTCGAAAATCGGGAAGTACTTGGCGATCAGCACGAAGAAAAGGATGTGCGCGGTGATGATGCCTATGGTGACAAGCGATTCGATCAGTGATGGATAATAGACATGACTTGTATCCATCATGCCGAACATGGAGACGTTGAACCGATTGAGAATAAGACCGCAGACAACAAGGGTAGCGGCCGTGACCCTGAGGCTATCGCTGTTGCGGACGTCCCTGTAGAGGAACATGAAGAAAGGCAGGACAAAGCCCGCACCAAATTCTATGGTAAATAACAGGGTCAGGAGCGGGTTGTCGAACAACGGCCGTGCCGAAAGCGCGACCAGGCTATAGATACGCAGCGAAATATAGAGACCGAGGGTCCAGGGCAGAATTTTCGCCAGGGTCCGCAGCAGAATCCCCTCGTTCGGCTGGTCCATCCATTTATGGGTGGCGGTCGCTTCGACGATGATAATACACATGCCGGTACATATGGCGCTGACCCAGAACAGCAGGGGTAACAGCGGATTGTACCAGAGGTTATGAAGCTTATCGACGGCGATCAGAAAAAAGGTGCCCAGTGAAGACTGATGCAAGGTGGAAATGGATGCGGCGAGAATAACCAGCGGCATTTCGAGCCACCGGAGGATACGCAACGGAATGTTCCACCCGAATTTTTCCGCCACCGGCGAGAGAAATTCCAGGAAAAGTACCGTTGTGTAGGCCATGACGCACATGGAGACCTCAAACATCGGCGAATGCAGGTTCCAGTAATACAGGACATGCCAGCCCCTCTGCGGTTGCCCGAGGTCGAGCAGCAGGCCGACACAGACGAGTGAATAGCCGAGAAAACCGGTGACAATTGCAGGGCGGACCAGCGGCTCCAGCTTCTTGATGTGAAAACAGTGGACGATGGCCCCCAGGGTGAAGGCCCCGGCCGCAAGGGGAACGGCGGTCACGACGTCAAAAGAGACCCAGAGCCCCCAGGGGTAGGTGTCATCGAGATTTGTGGTTGCCCCCAGCCCCAGCACAAAACGGGACAATGCGGCAGCCGCACCTAAGACAACCAGGAATATCATGAATTTAACGAACCAGTGATATCCTTTCACTTCCTTCATAACAACTTGGGCCGCGGTCATCTTTTCTCCTCCTTCTCTTCAACAGGAGTCTCAACCTGCTCGCTGGTTGAATCTTTTTTCATCAGCCGCTCACGCCGGTGGTTAATCCAGGATATGGCCGAAAGGGTACAGCCGACAGTCAGAAACGATGCCGGGACAAAGCGCAGCGCCTGCCAGGTGTACTCAGGGAGCGGTCGCTGGGTCACATGTTTGAAACCGAGTTCGTCAAAGGGCAGGTTGGTCAGGTAGAGAACGCTTGTCCCCCCCGCCTCATCCAGACCGTAGATTTTTTTGATATACTTGTCCGGGTTGTTTCTAAACCGCTCATGGGCAACTTCCACCATCTCATCCCGGGGACCGTAGGTGATCGCCGTCGGACAGGCAGTAACGCAAGCCGGCTTCAGCCCTTCCTTGATCCGGCTGTAGCAGCCCGTGCATTTTCTGACCAGCGGCAAGCCTTTGCTCCATTCGTACTTGGGGATACCAAAAGGGCAGGCGACCATGCAGAAGCGACAACCGATGCAGCGGTCGGCTTTGTAAATAACCGGACCTTCAGGAGTCTTCTCAAAGGCACCGACCGGACACACCGAAGCGCAGGCCGGATTGTCACAGTGCATGCACATCTCTTTGTAGAAGGCGAACTCGTTTTCCCCGTTTTTTTGATAGTCACGAAATTTGATCCGGGTAAAGGTATACTCAGACATCGCCGGCGGATTCTGGTATCCCTCGCCGCTGAAGAACTCTGTCTTTTCCGCCTCGAGCTGATTCCATTGCTTGCAGGCAACCTGACAACCTCGACAACCGGTGCACTTGGTCAAATCGATC
>QKGY01000069.1 GCA_003250235.1 Desulfuromonadaceae bacterium | reverse complement strand
GCTCCCATTGTGGAGTGCCCATGAAGGGGTTGCTTATGATTGACAGGGCATTTCTGAATTTACAGAGGCAAGCCCATACACTGCCATGTCGGTCCCACATGACCATATCGTTCCGACGACATGTCAGGCGGATACCTCCGAAAGGTGCCCAGTGTCAACGTCGTAAATGAAGCCACGGACCGGGAGACTTTCGGGTATCCACGGGTGCGACTTCACCTTTAGGATCTGCTGGCGCACGTTCTGCTCCAGATCAGTGAATGCAAGGAATCGAGCCGGTACGACAGGCGCCATGCCTGTTTCCTGCTGAAGCTGCGCCGCAAGTTCCTCGTCCTTGAAGGTGAGCATGCCGCATTTCGTGTTGTTGATGATCATGAACTCCCGCGTTCCCCCGATTTGGCAAGAGATGATCAGCGATCGCAGTACGTCTTCGGTCACGATTCCGCCGGCGTTGCGCATTATGTGCGCATCGCCCAATTCCAGTCCCAACAACTTCGGTACGTGTAATCGGCAGTCCATACAGGCCAGAATAGCGAGTCTGAGACTGGTTGGCCTTCCAGGCAGACCCCCCTCGTTGAACCCTTCTGCGTATTTTTTGTTCCTTTCCAGCACCATATCGATCCCGGCAGTCATGGCGTCCTCGTCCTCCTTGGCGCTTTCGATTGCTCGTGCCTCCGGAAACTTTAAATCCGTCAGATCTACAAGTATGACTGAATCCCGGTCCCCAGGATTCAGTCGGAAAAGAGTTCATTCCGAGCGGTCGGGGACCCTTGTCGTGCTGTATCGTCGGCCATTCCGTGGGAGTACGAGTCCCCCCTTCGGCACTATAACAAGGCTCAAAGGGATTTCGGCTTTCCGCCGGAGCCCCTTTTTTCGTGAAATCGGCGCGAGTGGCTGATTTGTGGCTCGTGGGATTCAGAAATTAGGTCTGCCTGCTATTTCTTCTGGGTTCTCACAAGCTGTGTAGAGCATCATTTTGATATGCAAAAAGGGGTTACGGGTTATACCCGCAACCCCTGATTGTCGAAGGAGCCGAAGAGAGATCTCGCGATTTCCGCTTGATTATATGTATCTCCTGCGGTTATTTCTTCCCCTTTGCTGAAACAAGAACGATGTCCTTTTTCGTGCTCTCCACAATCGCAAACAGTTCTTTCTGTTCCTGCGCGGGGACCTTGAACTTGTCCAGGACCTTCTTGAAATCGGCCAGCATGGCCTGCCATTCCTTTTCCGTAATGTTGAGTTGAACCTCCAGGCATGGGCGTTCTGCAACGTCGTGTCGCCGGACTTCGGCCCGGACTGGACGGTGCGGCTCCAGGCGCAGGTGATGTTCCCGAAGTGGGGCGTGGTCCGCACGAACCGCAACCCCCGTGTAAACAACGGCCTCTTTCGGGGTGAAAAGGGGGAGGCAGGGCAGCGTACCTGAGCGCATGCTGAGGGCTATGGAGATGCTGCCTGAGATGGGGAGAAGACCGGCTTAATTGAACAGGCTTCCTTTAGAGGCAAAACGGGTGGCCAGAGTCGTAGCCAGGGAGACGATATCGATCAGACACTTGTCCATCCTGACGAGGGGAACGTAAAGGTTCAGCGTCCTTGAGCGCGTCTGCATTTTAAGGATTAGAAACGAGGCCTGGGCAGCCGTCACCTTCGTGTTCCGAACCAGGGCCTCGAGGATGAACTTGCGGCGGGCGGTGATCACATCGGCCAGGGGGATGCTGCCGGGATCGGTGGAACGGATCCGGTACCGGCCGATCTTTTTCAGATGCGGATCGATGAAGCCCGTCGCCCTCTTTCGGTATCTCGTCAGCGGAGCCCCGAGGATTTCGGCGACGGTCCTGGAAATGGCTTCCACGGGCACATCGAGATTGGCGGGGTCGTAAGGCACCAGGGGCGGCTTGTCGCCGTAATGGCGGACGATGTCGGCGACGAATCTCAATTTGGTGAGGGCCCCTTTCCTGGTGCGGTAAACCTTCTTCCAGTTGTAAGGGAGGGAAAGCCAGACACCGAAGGTCTCGGCGAAATCTTCATCCGGGTGTTTCTGGGCGTAGTGGTCCCGATTGGGATTAACGAAATCGCGGCTCCAGGGATGGGGCTTGTAGCGATCTGTGGCTGGATAGGTATCGAAGAATTTCCCTTTGACTCCGAAGATGTTCCGAAACTCCTTGTTCTTGTAAAGGCGGTAGGCATAACAGAAGGCATGCCCTGTCTCGTGGCGAAGCAGGTAGTCGACTTTTCGCGTGTCATTCGTCCACCCGTGGATCTCTCTGTTCAACTCCTTGAGCAGCGGGTCGGCGTCGTAGAATCCGATCTCAATATTCGAGGTGCCGCTGACGCAGCCCCAGTCCTCTCCAAGATAGAAGCGCGGCCTGAGCTTGATGCCGCGGCGTTTCAGCCGCGCCAGGTGCTTTTCGATCTGCGGCTGAACCAGAGAGGTCTTCAAGCTCAACTCGAGCCTGTTCACCGGCGTGGTCAACGCCTCGAGTTTCTTGGTGTCCCGGTTGAACAGCAGCTTCCGTATATCAATCATCTTGGGTCGCTCGGTCAGGCTCAGACCTCCAGCGGCGCATCCACTTTGACAGGGGAAGTCTTGGAGGCCGGAGCCGATCCCCTCTTCAGCGTCTCATCGACGATCATCCGCAGCGCCTTGGAAAAAGAGATGCCGGCCGCAGCCGAGGAAGCGATGAAACCCACTCCCTCCGTGAGGTCCGGATTAGGGTTGACTTCCAGGACGAAGATGTTGTCGCTCTTGTCCAGGCGTATGTC
>QKGY01000293.1 GCA_003250235.1 Desulfuromonadaceae bacterium | reverse complement strand
AAAGGATACGCCGTTTCTTCGGTTTCCGTAGACGGTCAATCCCTTGGCGCTTTGACGGAATACAGCTTCAGTGATGTTCAGCAGAACCATGAAATCAGCGTTGCCTTTGCCAGTCTCCCCCAGGGGCTGAGTCTGCCCGCGGATGACTCCGACCTGCCCGGTGTGGAACGACTGGACGGCGGCAGTGCTGCCGACAACCTTATCGCCGGCATCCCCTCCGCCAATCTCAAGTACCGGTTCGAAGTCGTCTTGCGTGACAGTTCCGGAGCCACCGGACTCAACGTCATTCTGATGCTCGACGGCTACCCCTACTTGATGAACCCGGTCGACGGCGATCCGGTTACCGGCGCCACCTATGCCCGACCCCTCGAGCTCGGACCCGCCCCGGCTCACAGCTTTCACTATGAGGTATGGGACGAAAACCAGCAGATTCTCTGGTCTTATCCTTCGAGCGGCGAACTGTCTGGTCCGGTCATCGAACTGCTTAACGGTGTCAACATCGTCGGCGTCCCCCGCGATATCGACGAGGCGGCCCTCTCCGCCGTAGAGGCGTTCGGGACTTCCAAGGCTTACCGCTGGATTTCCAAAGGGATCAGCAGTTCGACCAACAACGGAACCTACAGCCCCATCAACAGCGTCAATCCCGCCAAGACCGGTGAAGGGGTATTCATCAAGAAAATCAGTTACGCGTCACTTCCCGACTACAGCAGTTTCGCCACGAACAACGAGGCTGTCTTCCGTATGCCGCTCCAGCCGGGCTGGAACCTGATTACCAATCCCTTTGCAGGGAGCATTTCCATGGAGGATCTGCAGGTTCAGCAGAATGATCTGACACCCCAGTCCTGGCTGGATGCGACAGACCAGGGCATGGTGGTCAATGCTCTGTACCGCTATGACGGAGACGACTGGGGTGGCACCTATACATTCAGCAACGCCGGGGGGACAGAAAAAGCATTCCTCGTCCCCTGGATCGGCTACTGGATCTACGTCAACGTTCCGGATGCTCCCGTATTTCTGCTTTTAACGAATCCTGGAGTCAATTGATCCTCATGGGCAAGGTGGAATTGTTGATACTGGGCCTTATGTTCGCTGCCACGACCTGTTGCGCCCATGCGGCACAAGCGTGGGAAACTCCCCTGAATGTGACGTCGGGAACCGCCAGGGTCAAACTCGGATTCGGTCAGAAGGACAATGCTACCCCGGGGGTGGACGGACGTTACGAGGTTCCGTCTCTGCCGGGAAGGGATCTGCAGGCATTCTTTCTGATCGACAACGGGACGTACTGGCGGGATATCCGTCCAGCGAATGCCGATGGTTCAACGACATGGGATCTGACGGTTCTTGCCCCGGCAGCCACCGGTCGCATCACTCTTTCCTGGGATGCTGACTCCTTGCCCGCAGAGACTTCTGTACAGCTCGTTGACGTGGAGTCCAATCGAACCACAAATATGAAAAGTCAGGACCGTTATTCCTTTGACTACGCACCAAGCCGAAAGTTCCAAATCCGGACTCGGCACCAAGGAGATAAATGATGAAGACGCTCAATTCACGAATCCTGTTTGCCCTCTTTTTTCTGCTGATCGGACTGACAGGCTGTAGCGGCAGCGGAGAGGATCCGTCCTCCGTCACCGACCCCTCCCAGAGCCCGGTCTTAAGTCCTCTCACCACCGTGATCGAGGGGCAGGTCGCAGACGGCTACCTGCAGAATGCCCGGGTCTTTTTAGACCGCAACGGCAACAGACGACCCGATAGCGACGAACCTTCGACATTGTCGGGCCCGAAGGGACAATACACCCTCACCGTTTCCATGAACGATCTCTCTTATCCCGTGGTTGCGCAGATTGTCGCGGGTGAAACAGTGGATGAAGACAACGGTGACAACCCTGTGGCCATAAACAGCACCCTGGAAGCGCCGGCAGGGTACCATGGCTTCATCTCGCCCCTGACCACCCTGGTCAAACACGAAATGGACAAGAATCCCCTTATGGGAGCGCCGGAAGCGGAGGTAAGAATCCGCGAAGCCCTTGGAATCCCCGAAGAGATCAGCCTGTTTTCCAACTATCTGGACACAGCCGTTATCAACGTAACTCCGGCAGTCTCCTCAGCGGCACTGAAAGCCCATGAAAAGGCCCGGGTGGTGAACCGTCTATTGGGTCAAATGATGGCGAGGCTCGACAATGAATTCGGGGGGTCCGTACCGAACGATAAGATCGATGCCGCCCTGATCGTGGCCACCAGCACCATACTCGACAACGCTCAAAACTTTACCGACGTGATTCAATCCGGCACCTCCTCTCTTAATGAGGCGGAGATCGATGCGCTTGCAAATCAGGTTCTTTCATCCCTGCCAGCAGCCTCCCTCAATACGGAAACGGTCGCACTCTACGATGCGCGCCTTGATGAAAAGAATCCCGTGTGGGATGTCACGCCTCCGGGAATACTGTCGCGCATCCCCGAGGCGGAGCAGAACGCACCGGTAGGGACGCTCATCAGCCTGAGCTTCAATGAAGGCGTGGAGGAAACATCCGTCTCGCCGCAAACGATCGAATTGCAGAGCGCTTCCGGCAAGGTCGGCGGAATCACCACCTACAACACGCTGACCCACCAGGTCACGTTCGTGCCGGACCAACCCCTGTTCGCTTTCACTCGGTACACGGCTACACTAAACCCCGGCCTTACGGATAAACTGGGCAACCAGATCACCGAACCGCTCTCCTGGAATTTCACCACCTTGTTTGTCAACAGCCCGCCGGAGCCACCCGTTTTTTAAGAATTCACATTAAACACAAAAAAAGCCCAGGATTCACAATGTTCCATGTGAGCCCTGGGCTTTTACTTTATGTTTTTCGGTTCCGCTTTCGGCGGTTTATCCGATAGTGGTTCGGATCCACTCCAGGGCCTTTCGAAGCGCCTGACCCCGGTGACTGATACGGTTTTTTACATCCATGGGCAACTCGGCCATGGTCTTTCCATATTCCCGAACCAGAAACAGGGGATCGTAGCCGAAGCCCCCTTCCCCACGGGGTATATCGAGCACAAGCCCCTCGACACGTCCCTCGAACAGCCGGGAAGGCTGTCCCGGAAAACTCAACGCCATGCAGCAGCAGAAGGCCGCCTGGCGTCTGTTCCTGTCAATCCCCTGCATGTCCTGAAGCAGTTTGGCGTTGTTGGCAGCATCCCCGGCACCGACGCCGGCGTAACGCGCCGAATGAACCCCTGGCTTGCCCTGGAGGGCTTCGACGGCAAGACCGGAATCGTCTGCCAGAGTCCAGAGACCGACGATTTCGGAAACCGTTTCCGCCTTCTTCCTGGCATTGGCTTCGAAGGTATCTCCGTCCTCTTCCACTTCGGGAACATCGGGGAACTCGTCCAGCCCCCGGACCCTTATGGAGGTTCCCTCGAGAAGTCGGCGGATCTCCTTGAGTTTGCCCTGGTTTCGTGTTGCGACCACCAGCTCCATGCTCAGTCTCCCAGAGCTTTTTTCTGCAGTTCCATCAACTTCCCGCAACCCAGAAGCGCCAGGTCTCTAAGAGCATCGAGTTCTTCTGCCGTAAAGGGCTCTTCTTCCGCGGTCCCTTGCACTTCGACAAAACGGCCTGAGGCGGTAATGACATAGTTCATGTCCACCGAGGCTTTGAAATCCTCGTCGTAATTCAGATCAAGCACGGGCTGACCATCGACAATCCCCACACTGACGGCCGCGACGCTTTCCTTGATCGGCGAACGGGCGATAAGCCCCTTCTGCAGCAGGGTGTTCACCGCCAGCACCATCGCCACGTAGGCTCCGGTGATCGATGCCGTTCGCGTTCCACCATCGGCCTGAAGCACGTCGCAGTCCAATTGGATAGTGCGCTCTCCCAACGCCTCCATATCCATGACCGCCCGCAGAGAACGACCGATCAATCGCTGAATTTCATGGGTGCGCCCCCCCACTTTCCCTCGGGTGGACTCGCGCGGAGAGCGGCTGTGGGTCGCACGGGGCAACATCGAATATTCGGCCGTTACCCAGCCACGCCCTTCCCCTTTCATGAACGGAGGAACCTTTTCTTCCACCGTGGCATTACAGAGCACGCGGGTTTCTCCAAAAGAGACAAGAACGGATCCTTCGGCATAACGGGTGAAATTAAGCTCGAAAGATATATTTCTGAGAGCATCGATGGCACGGCCATCTTTTCTTGCAACGGTTTGCGCAGTCAATTCTGAAACTCCTTCTGTTTATCGGCATATGCCTTAAGACCGGCATACAGGGCACGGGTGACCTGATCCAGACCCTGGCTGTCGGTAAGACGCGATTTGTCCTCAGCGTTGGACAGATATCCCAATTCGATAAGCACTGCAGGCAGATCCCCCCTGCCAAGGGGAAGCAGAGGCGCCTCGATGATATCCCCGACCGACAATCCTTCTTTCGCCAGGGACGCTTTCAAAGCGTTGGCCAGCCGGAGGCTTTCGCCGGTCTTCGTACCCGCTGCCGCTTCATCACTTTCCTGTTTCTGGGGGCGGACGAACAGCGTAACGCCCTTCGCTGCCGGGCTGAACGCCCCCTGAGCATGAATCGAGATCAGGGCGTCCACATCATCCCGGGTAGCGGGCTCGAAACGTTTCTTCCATGTCAGCGCGTAATCGTCGTCCCGGCTCATGTAGACGGGAATCCCCATCTGCATCTTGACGAGTTTTTCCAGACGCCGCGCCGCATCCAGGGCAACCGCTTTCTCCTTGATCCCGCCCAGGCCTATAACTCCGGAATCCTCTCCCCCATGGCCGGGATCGATTTCGATGCCACGCAACACAGCCGCGCTTGTCGATTTCTTCTTGCTGAGCAAAAAAGCGAACAGGCGATCGAGAGACCCCTCCTCCCCGGGTTCTTCTTCGAGAACGGGGTTGAGGTTTCGGTAATACACGGTCTGTCCAATCAGGCTTTGAAGATTGCCCGTGACAAAATCTTCCGCTACGCGCAAACGACTGTCGATAAATCTCGGTTTGTGTGCCAAGGGGATAAAATCACCGCCGATACGAATAAACTGGCTGCCGGGAGACATCACGGCCGTACCACGGGGTGTCTTGAACTTGTAGACGTGCTCCACGGAGTACCAGCGGCCCACCAGACCGACGGAAGCCAGCACGTCATCGACAGCCAGGAAAGAGGTTCCCTCGCGCTGATAAACTTCCGTCAGGGGCACAGGAGGGTGACCGCTAAGAGCGATTTCAACGGTAGCAGCCGCCGGCTGACAGGTCAGAATCAAAAAAAAGCAACAAAGCAACAGACGATACATGACAACCTCAGAGTTGAAAACGCCTGCGTTTTATAACGCAGTCAGGACACGGTGTCAACGTAGGCAGGGCACTAGAGGGATTCATCCGGAAAGAAGCTTCCTGCCCCGCCCGGCGTCCCTGCCCAGAATCGCAAGCAGACGGCGGGTCAGGGACAATTCCAGTTCCTTCTGCAAGGCCTTGTCGGATGAAAAAGGTCGGATCTGGCCACCGGCGATCATGCCATGGCCTCCGGCCGTCCCCAGGCCGACAACCACTTTCTGGATCAGGTCCCCGGCGTTGATCGCCTCGGAATTGGTTCGAAGGGAAAGGATTTCCATTTCCTCGAAATGCCCCATGCCCAAAGCCACATCAATTCCGTCAAAGCGCATCAGGAAATCGGCCATCTCGGCCACCATATCAGGGACCTCGATCTCGAAGAGGTTGAATACCAGGACGTCGCCGTAAACACGGGCGCTTTCTATGGCCTGGTTGAAACTGCCGAAATAGCCTCTGGGAACCTTGGGATGGGTAATTTCATAGAGAATATGATTGTTCACCAGGGGAACCAGACTCAGGTACGCCTCGCGGTCGGCCTTGGACCATTCGCGCCCCAAATCCTGGGTCTCCGACTTGATCGCATAAAAGAGAATCGTGGCCAGCTTGGTGCAGATGGTGATGTCCTGGGCCTTGAGATATTCGAAAAGGATCGTGGCCGATGCCCCGTAATCCTCCCGGACATCCACCATGCGATACTGCAGCGTGCTCTCGCGAAGGGGATGGTGATCAATCACCACCTCGACGATACAGTCGGCAGGGATGGAGTTGTTTCCCGTTCCCGGCTGGGTATCAACAGAGCAAAAAACCGAAAACTCGTTCAGATCGAGGCTGTCCACATTCACAGCATCGATCTCGAGCAGCCTGACCATGTTGCGGTTTTCGCCACGGCCTATGATTCCGCCGAAAGCGATCGTCGCCTCCTGCCCGGTTTTGACCAGAAACAGATGTTTAAGGGCGTAGGCGGCAGCCAGGGAATCCGGATCCGGGTGGTCATGACAGAAAATAAGGATACGCCCCTTGCCACGCACCCATTCCAGAAGCTTTCCGGAGAATTCCAGAGATCGGCTTAAATCTACAGGCATCAGGGGTCAGACTCCTTCCTGAGATGGTGCACGCTGCAAAGCCGACAGGGCCAGGCGCACGGCCTCGTCGGGCGAGTTGGCCGGTAAAACTCCCGCAACGTGTTGCCATTTGCCTAGTGCGATAACAGGCCGGCCCAGTTTGAGAGACACAGCGACCTCTGACAACGTGCCGTACTCGCCTTCGATAGCAATCAGGGCCTGTGCCGTGTGGGCAATGATAACGTTGCGGGCATGCCCCATGTCAGTAACTATAGGGATCGAAACGTACGGGTTGGCGTCCTCTGCACGGGAACCCGGCAAAATGCCGATGACCGTCCCCCCCTTCTCTCGGCATCCCCGCGAAGCGGCCTCCATGACGCCCCCCAGCCCTCCACAGACCAGAATGCAGTCCTGCTCGGCAAGGAGCCGCCCGACACGAAGCGCCTGTTCGTAGCCCTCGGCAGACACGTTACCGGCGCCAATCACGCCGATCACCTGCAGTCGGTTCATATCACAAATGTTTCCGGTAACGTTTCAGAAGCAGGCTGTTGCTGACAACCGAAACACTGGAGAACGCCATGGCGAGACCGGCATATTCAGGCTTGAGAATCAGACCGAAAGCCGGATAAAGCAACCCGGCGGCGATAGGTATCCCGGCTACGTTGTAAAAAAACGCCCAGAAGAGATTCTGCTTGATCTTGCCCAGGGTTTTGCGTCCAAGCCGGATACCGCGCTCGACATCGCGAATATCTCCCTTTACGAGAACCAATTCCCCGGTCTCCTTGGCCACGTCGGTTCCGCTGCCGATGGCGATGCCGATATCCGCCTGGGCCAGGGCCGGCGCATCGTTGATGCCATCACCGACCATGCCGACCCGGTATCCCTGTTCCTGATAACCCTTGACAACCTGCTGTTTCTGATCCGGCAGGACCTCTGCCTCGACGGCATCGATACCGACCGAATCGGCCACCGCCTGCGCCACGGCCCGACGGTCCCCGGTGAGCATCACGGTACGCAAGCCGAGACGTTTCAACGCACGAATCGTCTCAGGAACCCCGTCCTTGGGCGTATCCGCCAGGGCCAGAATGCCCATGAGCTGCTTGTCGCACGCCACGAAGATCAGCGATTTTCCGGAACGGGCCAGTTCATGGGCTTTGTCGGAAAAGTCTCCGACCGGGATGTCCAGCTCGTCAAGAAGCCGCTCATTGCCGACAGCCACATCCTTGCCTTCGACCCGACAGAGAATACCATGCCCGCCTCTCTCCTGAACATCCGAACAGGCCGGCCAGCTGACGCCTCTCCGGCGGGAGAACTGGATCACGGACTTTGCCAGAGGGTGCGTACTCTCGTGTTCGGCGGAAGCGGCAAGACGGAGCAGGTCCACCTCATCCGTACCGGAAGCAGGCACAACATCGGTGACGGTAAATTCTCCACGGGTCAACGTACCGGTCTTGTCAAAGAGGATCACGTCAAGTTTGGAGATATTTTCCAGAACCGTTGCACGCTTGAACAGGATACCGGCGGAGAGCCCGACCGAGCTGCCAACCATGATGGCCGTAGGGGTGGCAAGCCCGAGTGCGCAGGGGCAGGCAATCACCAGCACGGCAATGGCCATTTTAAAAGCAAAGAGAAAATCCGAACCGGCCCCGTAGCGCCACCCCAGAAAAGTCACGGCAGCGATGAGCACCACGGTCGGAACAAAGTAGTTGGAAACGGAGTCGGCCAGTCGCTGGATAGGCGCCTTGTCGGCCTGGGCGTCCTCCACCATGCGGACAATCTGCGACAGGACCGTCTCTGCGCCGATGCGAGTGGCACGCACCACGAGTCGCCCGGTGCGGTTGATGGTGGCTCCGGCCACCTCATCATTGACCCCCTTATCGACGGGAACCGATTCACCGGTCAGCATCGACTCGTCCACGGCTCCGCCCCCCTCAACCAGAACACCATCGGTGACGATCTTCTCTCCGGGGCGTACAACAAACAGATCCCCGACTTTTACCCGCGCAGCCGGCACCTCCTTCTCAACCCCGTCCACCAGAAGCACAGCCCGGTCCGCCTGAAGATTCAGAAGATGCTTCAACGCCTGGCTGGCCTTGCCTTTGGCCCGAGCCTCGAGCCATTTGCCGAATCGGATAAAGGTGATGAGCATGGCGCCCGTTTCAAAGAACACTTCGTGTGTGGTGCCGAGAACGCCCAAGGTCGCCAGCAGGGAATAGCCATAAGAGGCCGTAATACCCATCGCCACCAGCACATCCATATTGGCGGAACGGTTTTTCAGTGAGGTGAACGCCCCGCGGTAGAACGTCAGGCCAGCGGTAAACTGCACCAGCGTCGCCAGAGCGAAAATGACAGGGAGATTCCAGGACCCTAGGGGATGAAACCACATCAGCGGCAGAATCGGTGCCGTAAAAACCGCAGAGAAGATCAGCCATCGCAGCTGAATCTGCCCCTCGCGGGTTTCGTCCCGATCCTGCAACGCAACCGGCGTATAACCGGCTTCGGTAACGGCGTCAAAAATCGCTTCGGGATCGGTCAGCAAGGGGTCAAAGGATACGCTGGCACGTTCACGGGCGAAATTGACCTGGGCGGAACGAACCCCTTCGAGATGGGAGAGCTTTTTCTCGACGGTCTGAGAGCAGGTCGCACAGTGCATCCCAGCAACGGCAAAGGTGATTTCTCCGGCAGACGCTCCCCCCGAAGGCGGCTCGGCTCGATATCCAAGGTCGGAAACCTTGTTGACGATATCCTGAACACCGATACGATCCGGATCATAGTCGACGCGCAGCTTCTCTGCGGCAAAATTGACGACGGCAGTGCGAACACCCGGCAGAGAGGCGGCACCCTTTTCCACCGTACGGGCACAGTTGGCGCAGGTCATCCCGCCAATTTTCAGGGTTACTGCCGTGGTCTTTTCAAGGGGGTGCTCGACAGAGGGTTCACCGGTTGGCACTTCTTGCGGGGCGGGATTTGGTGAAGACGTCTCATCCAGGTCTTCAGGAATCTGGAAACCGGCCGTGCGAACGGCAGACTTCAGCGTGTCCTCATGAACGTGCCGTGAGTCAAAACCGACCGTTGCCCGGCGCTCTTCAAGGGAGACATCAACAGTCTGAACCCCATCAAGAGCCTGAAGAGCCTCACGGACACGACCGACGCACTTCTGGCATTTCATCCCGTGGACGGCAAAGGAAACCCTGTCTTCCATCAAGTCTCCCTCATCCGGCCATATGGCTGTCGATCAGGCGCATAAAGGAACGGGCATGGCGGATACTGTCAAAATCGGGATCGTTCCTGGCGTCTTCCAGAAAATGCTTTTCCTGGGCGGAAGCTTCGCTGAGCGCCCGGACTGCTTCACGTACCTTGCCAAGGCGGGCAAAAACACAGGCCCGATTGTAATGAGCCAAGGGATACCGGCTGGTACGCTCGATGATGGCATCAAAACAGGCCAGGGCTTCCTCGAAATGTCCCAGATCAATCAGCACGTTACCTTTATTGTTCAACGTGTAAATGGAGTCAGGGTCCCGGCGCAGGCTCTCTTCGATCGCATCCAGGGCGCCGTTGAGATCACCCAGTTTCTCCAAGACGATCCCCCGGTAAAATGGCGGCTCAGGATGCTCAGGTTCAAGCCCTTCGGCCTGAATGACAACGGGGAGAACTTCTGAAAAACGGCCTGTTTCAATCAACAGACTGGCCTTTTCCATCAACGCTTCAAAAAACCCGTTATCCAGCTGAACGGCCTGCTCCAGACTCTTGATCGCTTCATCGAAGCGGCCAAGTCGGCCAAGAGAAAGACCACGATTGAAATGAAAAGTGGCTACCAGGGGGCTGGTTGTCAACGCCTCGTCGCAATAGCGCAGAACCTCGACTTCATCTCCGAGATTGGCCAAAGCGTAGCTGATGCCGTTGAGGCTGGGCATGTCCCTGGGATGTTCTCTCAGAACCGATTCAAAACAACGGATAGCCTCGTTAAAACGCCCCAGGCGATTCAGCACATACCCCTTGTTGAATTGGGCGTCAGGCGTCTCCGGAAGTCTGGCCAAAGCCTCATCGTACGCTTGAAGAGCCTCTTCCGAACGATCGAGTGCGTCGAGCG
>QKGY01000104.1 GCA_003250235.1 Desulfuromonadaceae bacterium | reverse complement strand
GGTGCCCGCGTAACCCGGGAAAACGGCACCTTCGCCATCGATGCCGGGGAAATCAAGAGTGCCGAAGCGCCCTACGATCTGGTGCGTACTATGCGAGCGTCGGTTCTGGTGCTCGGACCGCTTCTGGCCCGTCTCGGCCATGCCCGGGTCAGTCTTCCCGGTGGATGCGCCATCGGCGCCCGGCCGATCAATCTGCATCTCAAAGGACTTGAAGCTCTGGGTGCGCAGATCACGCTTGATCATGGCTACGTGGAGGCCCGGGCCAAGCGGCTCAAGGGAGCCCGCATCTATCTGGACAGCCCCACGGTGGGAGGCACCGAAAACCTGATCATGGCCGCTTCCCTGGCCAAAGGGACCACGCTGATCGAAAATGCCGCCCGCGAGCCGGAAATCGTCGATCTGGCCCTTGCTCTCAACGGCATGGGCGCGCGTATCGAAGGCGCCGGTACCGATACGGTGATCATCGAGGGTGTGGACGAGCTGGCCCCGATGGACTACCGGGTCATGCCGGATCGCATCGAAGCGGGGACCTTCATGGTGGCCGCCGCCGTGACCCGCGGCGACGTCAGGGTCGTGGGGGCCCAGCCGGAGCATCTCGAAGGGGTGATCAGCAAGCTTCGCGAGGCGGGGGTCGAGATTTTCGAAGAGGAAGGGGGCGTCCGTGTCAAAGGCCCCCGGAAAATCCTCCCCGTAAAGATCAAGACACGGCCGCATCCCGGATTTCCGACCGACATGCAGGCCCAGTTCATGGCGATGATGGCCCTTGCGGAAGGGACCAGCGTCGTTGTGGAAAATGTTTTCGAGAACCGTTTCATGCATGTCTGTGAACTGCAGCGCATGGGGGCCGACATCGCCATCGAAGGGCATACAGCCACCATTCGTGGCGTCAAGACCCTGATGGGGGCTCCCGTTATGGCCACAGACCTGCGTGCGAGCGCATCACTGGTGCTGGCCGGGCTGGCGGCCGAAAATACCACGGAGGTCTCCCGCATCTATCATCTGGATCGCGGCTATGAAGGGATCGAAGCCAAGCTCAGGGCCTTGGGGGCCATAATCGAACGGGTTTCCGCCTGATCCGGAGAGCCGGATGGACGCCGCGGCTTCCCCGTAATTGAAACGCGTTGACGGGTTTTTATTATGAGCGACTACATCACCTTTGCCCTACCCAAGGGGCGCATCATGAAAGACTCCATGGAGCTCTTCGCCCAGATCGGCATCACCTGCCCGGAGATGGAGGACGGGAGCCGAAAGCTGGTCTTCGAAAACCGGGAGAGCAAATTCCGCTTCATGGCGGTTCGGGCCACCGATGTGCCGACTTACGTGGAGTACGGGTGTGCCGATCTCGGTGTGGTGGGCAAGGACACCCTTCTCGAGCAGGGCAAGGATCTCTACGAGCCGCTGGATCTCAAGTTCGGGTACTGCCGAATGGTGGTGGCCGAGCCCAAGGCTCTGCAGCGCGGAGATGATCCGGCCAACTGGTCCAATATCCGGGTGGCGACGAAATACCCCAATCTCACCGAGCGCTACTTTGCCGCCAAAGGGATTCAGGTCGAGCTGATCAAACTGTACGGCTCCATTGAGCTGGCCCCGTTGGTGGGCCTGTCGGAACGTATCGTGGATCTCGTGTCCACAGGGGCCACCCTGAAGGAAAACGGCATGGTCGAGGTGGAGACCATCGCCGAAATCACCACCCGGCTCATCGTCAACCGTGCAAGCCTCAAGACCAAACATCAGCGGATCACCCGGATCATCGAGGGGCTGGAGAAGGTCATCGGCGAGGAAGCCAGGATTTCCCTCTGAGAAAACCGCGACAGGGAGCAATCACAATGCAGATGCTGCGATTCAGCGATGCCGATTTCAAAGAAGCCTTTCGTTCGATTCTGGAGCGGGGCGAAGCGACCCAGGCGGATGTCGAAGGCGTTGTCAGTGACATCCTTGCCGATGTCCGCAAGCGGGGGGATCAGGCTCTGTTCGACTACACCGCCCGCTTCGACCGCCTGGAGCTGACGACTCAGACGCTGCAGGTCGGCGAGCAGGAAATAGACCGGGCCATGGCTGCGATCAGTACGGAGTCCCGGGCCGCTCTTGAGCTGGCCGCCGAACGGATCGCCGCCTTTCACCGCAAACAGAAAACCGAAACCTGGCTTTCGACCGATGAGCAGGACGTCCTGCTCGGGCAGATGGTCCGCCCCCTCGATCGCGTCGGCATCTACGTCCCCGGCGGCAAGGCCGCCTATCCCTCCTCGGTGCTGATGAACGCCGTTCCCGCCAAGGTGGCCGGCGTGCCCGAAGTGATTATGGTGGTGCCGATGCCCGGTGGCGAGGTGAATCCCCATGTGCTGGCGGCGGCCCGACTGGCCGGCGTGGATCGCATCTTCAAGATCGGCGGCGCCCAGGCCGTTGCCGCTCTGGCTTTCGGGACCGAGACCGTTCCCCGGGTCGACAAGATCACCGGACCGGGAAACATCTACGTCGCCACGGCCAAACGCCAGGTATTCGGGCGGGTGGATATCGACATGATCGCCGGTCCCAGCGAAATCCTGGTCATCAACGACGGCTCCGGCAACCCGGCCCATATCGCCGCCGATCTGCTGTCGCAGGCCGAGCACGACGAGCTGGCATCCTCCATCCTCATCACCACCGACGAGGCCTTTGCCTCCAGGGTTCGCGACGAGGTGGAAGTGCAACTGCGCCAGCTTTCCCGGGAATCGATCGCGCGCAAATCGATTGACGATTTCGGCGCCATCATCCTGGCGGAGACCCTCCAGGAAGCCATCGATTTCAGCAACCGCATCGCGCCCGAACATCTCGAACTGGCGGTGGACAATCCCTTCGAGATTCTCCCCCGCATACGGCATGCCGGGGCGATTTTCCTGGGCCACCATACGCCGGAGGCCGCCGGAGATTACCTGGCCGGCCCCAACCATACCCTCCCCACGGGGGGGACGGCGCGGTTCTTTTCGCCCCTCAGCGTGGATGATTTCGTCAAGAAGTCGAGCCTGGTCGCCTTTTCCCGCGAGGGGTTGCAGCGTCTGGGGGACCGCATTGTCCATATCGCCGAACTCGAGGGGCTGCAGGCCCATGCCCGCTCGGTATCCATACGTCTGAAGTCATAGGGAGCCGCCATGTCGCGAACAGTCAGCATCGACAGACAGACCAAGGAAACCCAGATCCAGTTGACCCTGGAGCTCGATGGACGGGGACAGAGCCGGATTGCCACCCCGGTCCCGTTTCTGGACCACATGCTGACCCTCTTCGCCCGCCACGGATTTTTCGACCTCGGCGTCGATGCCAAGGGGGATATCGAGATTGATGCCCACCACACGGTGGAAGATCTGGGGATCTGCCTCGGCGAGGCTTTCCGCAAAGCGCTCGGCGACAAGGCGGGAATCCGTCGCTTCGGGCGGGGCACCATGCCGATGCACGAGGCCCTGGCCTCCGTTATCGTCGATTTTTCCGGCCGGCCCTTCCTGGTCTTCAACGTCGACATGCCCAAGGCCAAGGTGGGAAATTTCGATACCGAGCTGGTCGAGGAGTTTTTCGTCGCCTTTTGCAACCATGCCGGGGCCAATGTCCACGTCAACCTCGCCTACGGCGACAACCTGCATCACATCATCGAAGCGATCTACAAGGCCTTCGGACGGGCCCTTGATGAGGCCAGCCAGCTGGACCCCCGTATCGAAGGGGTCCTCTCGACCAAAGGGAAGCTCGAGTAATATGAGCACTATCGTCATCATCGACTACGGCATGGGCAACCTGCGCTCGGCCCAGAAGGGGTTCGAGAAGGTCGGGTATGCCGCCAAGGTGAGTGCGGATCCCGCCGATATCGCCCGGGCCGACAAGGTGGTTCTGCCGGGTGTGGGGGCCTTTCGCGACTGCATGGGCAATTTGCGCTCGGGAGGCTTTGTGGAGCCGATCCTGGAGCATGTGGCCCAGGGGAAACCGCTGCTGGGAATCTGCGTCGGTCTGCAGCTGTTCTTCAGCGAGAGCGAGGAATTCGGTCACCATCAGGGGCTCGGCATCATACCCGGCAAGGTGGTGCGTTTCCCGGCCGGCATGCGTCTAGAAGGCGAAGAACTCAAGGTCCCGCATATGGGATGGAACAGCCTCAGCTTCACTCGCGAAGCCCCGTTGTTCAAAGGGGTCGAGCCGGGCAGCTACGTGTACTTCGTCCATTCCTATTACGGGATTCCGCAAGACCCCTCGGTGGTTGCCGCTCAGGCGACTTACGGCGACGTCACCTTCTGTGCCGGAATCTGGAAGGACAACGTCATGGCCACCCAGTTTCACCCGGAAAAGAGCCAGCAGGTCGGTCTGCGCATCCTCAAGAACTTCGGAGAACTTTAAATGATCGTCATTCCCGCCATCGACTTGAAAGAAGGACGCTGCGTCCGCCTTGAACAGGGGCTCATGGACAAGGACACCGTGTACAGCGATGCCCCTGCCACCCAGGCCCTCGTCTGGCAGGAGCAGGGGGGCGAATTGCTGCATCTGGTCGATCTCGATGGCGCCTTCGCCGGGGTTCCCCGCAACCGTGACGCCATCCGTTCGATCATCGAGGCGGTCAGTATCCCGACGGAACTCGGCGGCGGCATCCGCGATCTGGCCACGGTCGAGGCGTATCTCGATCTGGGCATCGACCGGGTGATTCTCGGCACGGTAGCCAAGGAAAACCCGGCTCTGGTGGGGGAGGCCTGTCGGCTCTTCCCCGGAAGGATCGTGGTGGGAATCGACGCCAAGGATGGCCTGGTGGCGGTACGAGGCTGGGCAGACGTCACCGAAAAGAAAGCCTCCGACCTGGCCCGGGAAATGGAAGATTTCGGGGTGACGGCGATCATCTATACCGATATTGCCCGCGACGGTATGATGCAGGGGCCCAATATCGAGGCCACGCGGCTGCTGGCCGAATCGATTTCCATCCCGGTTATCGCCTCGGGCGGAGTCTCCAGCCTGAAGGACATTGAAAACCTCATGGCCATCGAGGACTCCGGGGTGACCGGGGTGATTACCGGCAAGGCCATCTATACCGGGGCACTCGATCTGCGCCAGGCGGTGGCGCTCACCCGAGCTGGCCGGTAAAGTCGAATCCCCCCCTTGAAATAGACTCAAGGGGTACTTATCTTGGACGGAATGGACGCAATATGCTGACCAAACGCATCATCCCCTGCCTGGACGTCAAGGATGGCCGTGTCGTCAAAGGGGTCCAGTTTCTCGAACTGCGCGATGCCGGAGACCCGGTGGAAGCAGCGGAGGCCTACGACGCCCAGGGCGCGGACGAGCTGACCTTTCTCGATATCACCGCCTCAAGCGACAAGCGGAACATTATTCTCGACGTTGTGGCTCGTACCGCCGAGCGGGTGTTCATGCCCCTGACGGTCGGGGGCGGGGTGCGGGAGATTGCCGATATTCGCAACCTGCTCAACGCCGGCGCCGACAAGGTGTCGATCAATACCGCCGCCGTGCATCGGCCCGAGTTCGTGCGCGAGGCCGCCGAAAAATTCGGTTCCCAGTGCATCGTCGTCGCCATCGACGCCCGCAGGGTGGCCGATGCCGACCCGCCTCGGTGGGAGGTTTTCACCCACGGCGGCCGCAACGGCACGGGGATTGACGCCGTGGAATGGGCGGCGCGCATGGAATCCTACGGGGCTGGCGAGATCCTGCTGACCTCCATGGACAAGGACGGGACCAAAGATGGCTACGATATCGCCCTGACACGGGCGATCAGCGATCGGGTCAGTATCCCGGTCATCGCCTCGGGCGGTGTGGGCAACCTCGAGCATATCCGCGAGGGATTGACGGAAGGGGGCGCCAGCGCCGCTTTGGCCGCCAGCATTTTCCACTTCCGCGAGTACACCATTTCCGAATGCAAGGACTATCTCAAGCGGCACGGTGTGCCGGTGAGACGTTAACCGGCAGGAAACGATCCGATCATGTCTCTGGCAGAACGACTCAAATTCGATCAGAACGGCCTGATTCCGGCCATTACCCGTGACGCCACCAGCGGCGAAGTGCTGATGATGGCTTTCATGAACGCCGAAGCGGTGAAGCGGACCCAGGAGACGGGGACCGTGCATTACTACTCCCGCTCGCGTCAGAAGCTGTGGATGAAGGGGGAATCGTCCGGGCATGTGCAGAAGGTGCGGGAGATCCGCGTCGACTGCGATGCCGACTGTCTGCTCATTACGGTTGAGCAGGTCGGCGCCGCCTGTCATACCGGCCATCACTCCTGTTTCTACCGCGTCGTTGACGGCAGCGACATGACGACCGACGGGGAGAAGGAAGTGGACGCCGCGGCCATCTATGGCCGCGAGGATATCCTCGACGCGGTGTACCACGTGATTCAGGAGCGCCGGCAGAACCCTTCGGAAAAATCCTATGTCGCCTCGTTGTTCGCCAAAGGGCTCGACAAGATCCTCGGCAAGATCGGCGAGGAGGCCACGGAGACGGCGGTTGCCGGCAAGGGGGGGGATCGCGACGAGGTCGTGTACGAGGTCGCCGACCTCTTCTTTCATACCCTGGTTCTGCTGGGGTATTACGACCTGCCGCCGGAGCGAATCTACCAGGAACTGCGTCGTCGGTTCGGTCTCTCGGGGATCGACGAAAAGAACAGCCGCACCAGCAAATAGAACCTGATCGGGGAAGGCTCAGCCATGAATCTGCAGCAGAAACTGAACGAAGCGATGAAGGAGGCCATGAAGGCCAAGGACTCCCTGCGCCTCAATACCATCCGGATGATCCGTACCGCTATCAAGAACCGGGAAATCGAGGAGCGCAAGGAACTCGACGATCAGGGCGTGATCGCCGTCCTCTCCACCGTGGTGAAACAGAGACGGGAGTCGGCCCAGGTCTACCGTGAAAACAATCGGCCCGAACTGGCGGATAAAGAGGAGCAGGAACTCGCTGTGGTCATGGAATTCCTCCCCTCCCAGCTCAGTGAAGACGAACTGAAGGCGATGATCGACGAGGCCGCTGCCGAAGTGGGTGCCGCGTCGATGAAGGATATGGGCAAAGTCATGAAGGTGGTCACCGCAAAGACGACCGGCCGGGCTGACGGCAAGCTCGTGAGCGAACTGGTCAAGGCGCGTCTTTCCGGCTGATCAAAACCGCCGAAGCGCAGGCGGAGTGTTGGATGAATGTAGTCGACATCGCCATTCTGGTTGTTCTGGTCGTCTTTACGATAAAGGGACTGCTGCGCGGATTGCTCAAGGAACTGTGTTCCCTGCTGGGGCTGGTTATCGGAGGTTTCTTTGCCTTTCATTTTCATGGTCCGCTGGCGACGCTTCTGCAGGAGTCGTTCAAGCTGCCCCTGAAACTGGCTGTCGGCATCGCCTTTTTCGCCCTGTTCGTCGGCTGTGTTCTGTTCTTTACGGTACTGGGCTATCTTCTCTCCCGGTTTATCAAGCTGCTTTTCCTGGGAGGGATGAACAAGGTGGCCGGCGGTTTTTTCGGCCTTGTCCAGGGGTGCCTTTTGCTGGCGCTGACTCTTTTTGCCCTCAGCCTCGGGCCGCTGCCTGCCACACTGGGGCCGATGATCACCCGCTCGCACCTCGCTCCCCCCTTCGTGCAGCTGGGACAGTTTGTGTTCGAAGGGAGTCGAGATCTGTTTTCCCCGAAGGCCTGAGCACTTCGGGGATTTTTTGCCGGTACGATGGCGGAGACGATCCGCAAAGAGTTTAGATGACTGACGAGACCCTCCGGGTTCTGGAATACGACAAGATCAAACAATTGCTGGCCGGCCAAACCCAGACCGAACCGGGCCGGCAGCGCGCCGAAGCCTTGCATCCACTCAATGACAGCGAGGCGGTGAAAGAGGCCCTGGCGGAAGTGGACGAGATGGTCTGGGTGCTCGGAGAGAGGGGGCGCGCCCCCTTGTCGGGATGCCGGGACCTGGAGCCCTCGCTGGTGCATCTGCGGGCCGAGGGGACCTGGCTGCTGCCCGAAGCGCTGCTGGATATCCGCTCTACGCTGGAATCCGCCTCCTCCTGTCGACGGTTCTTTGCCGACGAGGAGCGCACGCCGAGGCTGTGTGCGTTGGCTTCCCAATTGCAACCTTGCCGGGACCTCTTCGAGGAGCTGCGACGGAGCATCGGACCCCGGGGGGAGATCCTGGACAGCGCTTCCTTCGAGTTGGGGGAGGTGCGCCGGGACATCCTGACGGTGCGTAGCCGGATCAAACGCTCCCTGGAGAACCTGCTGGCTTCGGAAAAGCTGGCCGGGGTGTTCCAGGACCGGATCATCACCGAGCGCAACGGCCGCTACGTGGTACCTGTCCGGGCGGATCACCGCGGCCGCGTCAAGGGATTCATCCACGACGAGTCCTCGAGCGGTCAGACACTGTTTATCGAACCGACCTCGGTTCTCGAGTGGAACAACGAGCTTCAGGCCCTTCAGCGGGAAGAGAAGCGTGAAGAAGAGCGCATTCTGCGCCGTCTTTCCGAAAGCGTGCGACGCGAGAAACCGGCTCTTCGTCAGGATCAGCGTATCCTCGCGCATCTCGACAGCCGTGGTGCCGCGGCCCGGTTGTCTCTGCTCTACGGGGGGGTGGCTCCCGAGCTGACCGATTTTCCCGTTGTGGATCTTCGGGACGCTCGTCATCCCCTGCTGCTCTTTCACAGCGACGGAACGAAGAGGGACAAGGGCGCGATTCCCATTGATCTGCGCCTGGGGCGGGACCGCAGCGCCCTGATCATCAGCGGACCCAATACGGGGGGAAAGACGGTGGCCCTGAAAACCGCCGGACTCCTTCTGCTGATGGTCAAGTCGGGGCTGCACATCCCCTGCCATGCCGACAGCCGGGTGTTTCTGTTCAGCCGTATCTTTGCCGATATCGGCGACGAACAGAGCATCGAGGAGGACCTTTCCACCTTTTCGGGGCATCTGCAGAGGATGCGGCGCATCCTCGAACAGGCCGATCAGGGATCCCTGGTCCTGCTCGACGAGGCGGGCACCGGAACGGATCCCGCCGAAGGGGGGGCTCTGGCTCTGGCGGTTCTGGACACTCTGCGTGAAAAGGGTGCCAGAACGGTGGTGACCACCCACCTCAACATCGTCAAGAATTATGCCTGGCAGCGTTCCGATGTCGAGAATGCCGCCGTGGAATTCGACCGGGAAACTCTGCAGCCGACCTACCGGCTGCATTACGGCATGCCGGGCGCCAGCAGCGCCTTCACGATCGCCCGTTGTCTCGGTATGCCCGATGCGGTGATGAAGCGGGCCGAGTCTTACCTGGGGGAAGGGGACAGGGCGTCGGAGCATCAGCTCGAAACGCTCAATCAGCTCAGCCTTCATCTGGAGAAAGAGCGGGCTGATCTGCAGGTTCGCCTTGAGGCCGCCGCCCGGGACCGGGAGAAACGGCGCCGTCTGCTCGTCGAGCTGGAACAGCAGAAACGCAGTCTGATCGAGAAAGCCACGCGCAAGGCCGAGCAGAAGGCCCGGGATGCGGAGCGGCAGCTCAAGGCTATCCTGAAGGAAGCCCGAGAGGCTGGCCAGGAAGCCCGCGAGCAGGCCGAGCTGTCCGGCAAAATCCGCGAGGTCCGCGACGAACTGGCGAAACAGCATCTGCCGGAATCCCCGACCGGAGTGGTGCCTCGTCAGGTGACGGTGGGAGAGATTCTGCGCATACCCGCACTCGGCGCCGACGCCGAAGTCGTGCGGGAGGTGGGGGCCGAAGCGGAACTGAGCGTGCAGGGCAAAAAGGTGCGACTACCCCTGTCCCAGCTGCAGCAGTATACGCCGCGCCGATTTGCCGAGAAAAAAGCCGGAGCGGGTAAGATTCGCAGCCGCGTGGAGCGCGACAGTTTCTCGCCGCGGCTGCTGCTCGTCGGCAAAAGAGCGGACGAGGCGCTCGTCGTCCTGGATCGATTCCTGGATGATGCCCTGCTGCACGGAGCCCGTGAGGTGGAGATCGTCCACGGCAGCGGCACCGGGATTCTGCGAAAGGTGGTACGGGAGTTCCTCGCCGAGCATCGGGGAGTGGTAGCCTTCCGGTCCGCCGACGTGTCGCAGGGAGGCGAGAACCTCACCCTTGTCGAATTGAGACCGTGATGCTGGGCCGGATACCGGAAGACAAAATTCAGGAGATCCGCGACCGCAACGACATCGTGCAGGTTGTCTCCTCCTATCTGCCCCTGAAAAGCGCCGGGCCCAACAATTTCGGTCTGTGCCCCTTTCACGGCGAGAAGTCTCCCTCGTTCAACGTGAACGCGGCACGGCAGACGTTTCACTGTTTCGGCTGCGGGGTGAGCGGCAACGTCTTTTCCTTCCTGATGCGGATGGAGGGGATCTCCTTCGTCGAGGCGGTGCAACGCCTGGGCGAAAGGGTAGGGGTCGAGATCGAACGGGAGACCCTTTCGCCGGAAGAGCAGAGACGGCGCGATCAGCAGGTCCGATACTTTCGCATCAACGAAGCGGCCTGCGAATATTTTCACCTCAACCTGATGCGCTCCCCGGAAGGGGAGGCGGCCCGC
>QKGY01000095.1 GCA_003250235.1 Desulfuromonadaceae bacterium | reverse complement strand
TCGTTGAGCAGTGTCGCTCCGGCCGTCCCCATGCCCAAACGGCCCAGCCGCCATTTTCCCGGACGTGATGGAGAACCGGCCGCCGCCAATACCTGGCGGGAACGGTCAATCAATGGATCAAACGGATCCGTTGCCCAGGCATGGGTGACGCGTTGAACCTGCATTTTATGACCGGTGCATGACACCTGCTGTTCCCTGCAAACCCCAACGGATACGGTCACAGATGACCTGTGCCGTGTCAAAAGCGCAATGTCACGTTCGGTCTCGGTCAGGACGCGTTGCGCCTGATCCGGGGCTTGTATCCGTTTGGCTGCCCGCAAAACGGCGACCCGCCCCTCTGATTCCTGGGGAAAGACCGGCGCCTGGATTGTGACCTCATGGACGCCGGATTGACCGCGTCCCGTCTGCGCCTCGAAGCTCTGGTAAATTTTGCCGGCAGCGTCATCAACATGGAATGGGTCCGCGCCCTGGACTTTGATATCCATTTCTATCCAACCATCGTGTCCATAGTACAGACCCAGATTCGTTGGTTCGCCCAGAATGGCATAATCGGGAAGGAGCCCCATTTCCGGTAACGTTTGGTCCATCAAAGTCCGAACGCCTGTGCTGCCCCCGTTTTCCTCGGCAACGGAAGCCGCAACCACCAGCGTGCCCCGAAGCGGCAGCAGGCTGCGCATCAACAACGCCCCCGCAAAAACCTGGGCAGCCAATCCTCCCTTACAATCCGATGCCCCTGTACCATAAATTCGGTCCCCCTCAATATGCATTGGGTCTGGCTCACCTGTCTGGTGGGTATCCATATGTGAATTCAGCAACAGCGTGTTGTTTTGCTCATGCCCGTGAATCACACCAATAACATTGCCGATTGCATCCCGGTAAACATGATGATAACCCAATGCTTCCATCTGCCTGGCCACTTTATCGGCTACGTCTTGCTCCCCCCAACTGGGGCTTGGCGTATCAATCAACTCCTGTGCGAACGCCATGACGTCCTTTCTTAACCCATCGTTCTTCATTCTCAGTAATTCATACATGACCATGTCCTTTCGTTATTGCCGGTTCAAATAACCGGATAGTTATTGCATTGCTCGTGCCAGGCTGGCAAATACATATATATCTTATTTAAAATTAGCATGTTATAAATACACAAGACAGTTGACATTCCACAGAAAACATTTCATTATGAAAACATAACATTGCATAATGAAAGGTTGAGGGCATGCAAGCCAAGGATTTACGGATTGAAGAACTGGTTGACTTCTCGGCGGGTCTCATTGAACTGCAGGGACGACGTTTGATTCTACATGATATTCATGCCTTTGCACAGTTCCGCAAGGATTTGCTGAGCATGGTCGGTCAGGAGCATGCCCAACGTATTCTGACACGATTCGGATATATCTGGGGGCAGGCCGATGCGGCGGCGATGCAACGCATCTTCAACTGGCGTGATCCCCTCGAATTCCTGAAAGCGGGTCCCCGCCTTCAGGCCCTTCAGGGGGTTGCCGTTGCCGTCATTAAATCATTACAATGGGATCCGAATACGAACCGTTTCAGCATGAACCTGGTATGGCATCATTCCGGTGAAGCGATGGAGCATCTTGCTGAAATTGGACCATCAAAAGATCCCGTCTGCTGGGTGCTTGTCGGATATATCAGCGGCTTCATGACCTATGGTACCGGGCAGGAGATCTATTTCGTGGAACATTCCTGCCGCGCCCAAGGCAAAAATGTCTGTGTTGCAGAAGGTCTTGACCGGGCCAGTTGGGGCGAAGACATCTTGCCGTACCTGCCCTATTTTCAGTCGGACGGAATCCAGGAGAAAATCCACCGGCTGACCCGTGAAATCGAATTGAAGAACCGTGCCCTGGCCCGCGCTCGACGTCATCCGCAAAAGCCAAAAAAAACATCCGGTTTTCCACCGGTGGAGGTCCGCAGCGCCATCTATGCACGGGTCCTGGATTCCGCCCTCCGGGTGGCACCATTTGACACGTCTGTTTTTATTACCGGCGAGAGCGGTGTCGGCAAGGAAGTGCTGGCCCGGTATATTCATTCGCAATCCGCCCGATCAGCGCACCCCTTTGTTGTTATTAACTGTTCCGCCTTGCCGGAAACCCTGCTTGAGGGCGAACTGTTTGGTTACAAAGCAGGTGCCTTTACCGGCGCTCGCCAAGACAGAAAGGGCATCTTCGAAGAGGCCGACGCCGGCACCATCTTTCTCGACGAAATCGGAGACATCACGCCGGCAACCCAGCTAAAGCTTCTCCGTGTCCTCCAGGAACGGGAGGTCGTCCGCCTCGGTGAAAACCGCCCCCGCAAAATAGATGTTCGCGTCATCGCTGCCACCCACCGCGACATAAAAAAATGCGTTGCCGAACAGTCGTTCCGTGAGGACCTCTACTATCGGCTGATTGTTGTGGAGATCGAAATCCCACCCCTACGGGCGCGTCAGGAGGATATTATCCCCTTGGCCCGCTACTTCACGAAGAATATGGGCCGCAAATTCAAGATGCCCGGGTTAAAACTGAGTCCGCAATGCCTGGAACACCTGGAACGTTACCCTTGGCCCGGAAATATCCGGGAGCTGGAGAATGCCCTGGAGAGGGCCGCAGTCTATAGCCAGGACGGCGTCATTCAACCGGAACATCTACCGCCAACCATCACGCATCCTTCGCCTTTGCGGACCATTCAGCCCGAGGAAACGCCCATGACGCTGGCCGAACTTGAAAAACAATATATTCGTGCCGTACTCGAACAGACCGGTCAAAACCGCTCGCGTGC
>QKGY01000316.1 GCA_003250235.1 Desulfuromonadaceae bacterium | reverse complement strand
TCACAATACTCCTGAAAGGAAAGAAACAATGATCCAGAAACTCCTCGCAACAGAAAGTTCTTCCGCCGCTCTGGTTCTCCGGGTCGGGCTTGGGATCGTCATGCTCCCCCACGGCGCGCAGAAACTTTTCGGATGGTTCGGTGGTTACGGTTTTACCGGAACCATGCATCACTTCACGGAAACCATGGGAATCCCCTATCTCTTCGCCCTTTTGGCTGTTCTTGCCGAAGCCCTGGGTTCTCTCGGGTTGATCGCAGGCCTCGGGACACGCCTGGCCGCATTGGGCATCGGGGCCACCCTGGGCGTGGGCGCCGTGATGGTTCACCTTCAGAACGGTTTTTTCATGAACTGGTTCGGCAATCAGGCAGGAGAGGGATTTGAATATCACCTCCTGGTCGTCGGGATGGCATTGGCCCTGGTCATCAGCGGCGGCGGCAAATGGTCCCTGGACCGGCTGATCGCACCGAAAGCCTAAAGAACTGCGACGGCAGTGACTCCCCAAAAAACAGACAATTTTACATTTAAAAAAAGAAAGGAATTACCAACCATGAAACGCCTTATCGCGACACTGATCACCCTGACCGCCCTTATTGCCCCTTCCTTTGCGCTGGCCGCGAACTGGAACATTGACCCCGATCACTCTGCCGCCTATTTCAGGGTAAAGCATATGATGATCGCTGATGTTCAAGGCAGCTTTCCCGATGTTCAGGGCGTCGCCGTCATCGATGCGAAGGACATCACCCGTTCCACAATCGAGGTAACCATCAACGCGGACAGCATCAGCACCGGTGTGGCCAAGCGCGATGGACACCTGAAGAGTGCCGACTTCTTTGATGTGGCCCAATACCCCGCGTTGACTTTCAAATCAAAAAAGGTCGAGCAGAACGGCAAGAACAAACTCAAGGTGATTGGCGACCTGACTCTCCATGGCGTCACCAAGGAGGTTGAACTTCAGGTCTCCGGACCGAGCATCGATACCAAGGACCCCTGGGGCAACACCCGCAAGGGCGCCAAGGCCACAACCAAGATCAACCGTAAGGACTTCGGCATCGTTTGGAACGCCACGCTCGACAACGGCGGAGTGCTTATTGGCGATGACGTGGACATCACCATCGATCTCGAATTGATCAAGCAGGCAAGCTAAGCCATTCCATATCGCCGGGAGGACTCTTCCCTCCCGGCGATACCGGAGCCCTCCATGGACCGGACAGCCGCTTTAGGATCGGAAAAAATCAGCCTTCTTCTGGTACGGTTTTCCCTCCCCGCCATCGCAGGCATGCTCGTAATGGCCGGCTACAACGTAGCCGACCGGATCTTTGTCGGACGCTGGGTCGGATCAGACGGCATTGCCGCGGTAGCCGTTTGCTTTCCCCTGATGCTGGTCATGATGGCCTTCGGCATGCTCATCGCCTTCGGCGGCAACACCCTGATGTCCCTGAGGTTGGGGCAGGGCGACCGTGCCGGGGCCGAACACGTTCTCGGAAACGCCTTCACCCTTTATCTCCTGCTGGCAGCCTCCTTCACAGGATTCGGGCTTCTCTTCAGAATCCCCCTGCTCAAGTTTTTCGGTGCCCCGGAGACCATTCTCCCCCTCGCCGAACAGTACCTGGTGATCATTCTTCTGGGCACCCTGGCCCACGAGATCTCTTTCGGAATGAACATGTTCATCCGGGGAGACGGTTCACCCCGGACCGCGATGGTCACGATGGCGATCGGTGCGGGCCTCAACCTTCTGTTCGACCCGCTTTTCATCCTGGTTTTCGACTTGGGAATCCGGGGAGCCGCGATTGCCACCGTTCTGGCTCAAAGCGTCTCGGCGACCTGGGTGCTCGTCTTTTTTCTTGGCAAACGAGGGAGCGTGCCCCTGCGGCGGAAAAATCTTCGTCTCGACTGGCCGCTTGTGGTCCGCATTGCGGCAGCCGGCTCCCCCCCCTTTGCCATGGCCCTTTCGTCCAGCGGCATTCAGGCCCTGCTCAACAACCGTCTTCTTCATTACGATGGCACCACCGCCATCACCGTACTCGGCATCATCTTCAGTGTTCAGACACTGATCCAAATGCCGATCGCCGGGATCAGTCAGGGCATGCAGCCCATCATCGGTTACAACTTCGGAGCCGGCAGAGCGTCACGGGTCAGACAGTCATTGATCCTTGCCACCCTTGCCGCCACGGCCGCGACAATCGTCTGTTTCGCCCTCGTCGAAACCCTGCCCGAGTTCATCATCCGCCTGTTCAATCCGGATGATCCCGAATTGGTTGAAATGGGCAGTCGGGCTCTGCGCATCTTCTTGTTCATGCTGCCTCTGAGCGGAGTCCAAATGGTCGTCGCCAGTTACTTTCAGGCCATCGGACGCCCCCGGCAATCCATGCTGCTGACCCTTTTTCGTCAGATCCTGGCTCTTCTGCCCCTGGTGCTGATCCTTCCCTGGATTTTCGGCCTCGACGGCATCTGGCTCGCTGCGCCTGCTGCCGACCTGATGGCCGCCATCCTGGCTGCTTGGTACCTGAGGCGAGAACTTCGAGAGCTGAAACGGCAGAAACACCTGGGGGAACGCCTTAAGGCCATGCCCTCAGTCCCGGCCACAGGGTTTCAATGGGAAGAGACAGCAAACTGCTCGAACTCCCGGGTCAAGTCTGCGTTGGCTTCCCTGTGCTCACTGCCTCAGCCATCAGTGGGTGCTCATCCTGCACCACGTCAGCGCGCTCTCCCCTTCAAATCCGTTCCCTAGTTCGACAAAAAAAGCACCTCCCTATTGGGAAGTGCCTTGTATGATAATGGTCG
>QKGY01000271.1 GCA_003250235.1 Desulfuromonadaceae bacterium | reverse complement strand
CCGACCATCATCGCCTGTCGTTATCTGGATATCGTCAGCCGGGAATGCAAGGTCTACCACAAGCGGTTCGAGGTGGGTGAGGGTTGCGTCAAGCTGACTCCGGAGGTGGTCGAGACGGTACAGTGGCTCCCGGAGGACTGCGCTTACGTTCAATGGCGCAAAGGAAAACGCTGAAGCGGTACGAACAGGTCAAAATTTTCACTTTTACGTGATGTATTTTTGACCTTAGACTCCGTCGGCACAGCCCCTTCCATCCAACTAACTTAAATTACACAAAATTAATCGTTGGCACCGGCATTGCAAAAGGAAAAGGACGAAAGCATATTTATTTGCCCCGGTGCTTCTCCTCCTTAGCCCGGGGCATTTTTTTATGCTATCGTATCGGCGCAGAGGTCCATAGTCCCTGTTCAACACTCAGCCCTTTACGGAGACAATCTATGCATGACGCAACCCGCCGGAAAGCCTGGCTCGGCTGGTGTTTGTACGACTGGGCCAATTCGGCGTTCGCCACGGTGATCCTCTCTGCCGTTCTCCCCGTCTATTTCGTCTCTCTCGTACCTGCCGAAGGGGCCAGATTCTCCCTGTTCGGCGTGACCCACACCATGCCGGCCTCGGCCCTGTGGGGTTACGCCGTCTCGGTCTCCATGCTCCTGGTGGCCGTATCCGCCCCTTTTCTCGGCGCGCACGCCGATCGCCGCGGCGCCCGGATGAAGTGGTTGATGTTCTTCTGCCTAATCGGAACGACGGCGACCGCCCTGCTCTTCTGGGCAACTCCGGGCCGCTACCTGCTGGCGGCCGGATTGTTCGTTGTGGCCAACGTGGGGTTCGCCGCCAGCAACATTTTCTACAATGCCTTCCTCCCTGCCCTGGCCCAAGGCAACGAAGTGGACCGTCTGTCGGGGGATATGTCGGTGGCGGGCTGGTTTTGTTGGTTGCGTTTCTGATGATCCAGTTTTACGACGCATTCGGATTTACCGACCGCGGAGCGGCCAGCCGGGCGGGATTTTTCCTGACCGGGCTGTGGTGGCTGCTGTTCTCCCTCCCTCTGTTCCGCTACGTCAAGGACAGTGCCTTCGTCCACCCGCCCCTCCCCATGATCAGCGGATTCCGACAATATCTGAAAACCTTCGCCGAAATCCGCCGCTACCGGGATCTGCTTCTCTTTCTTCTGGCGTTTCTCTTCTACAACGACGGCATTCAGACCATTATCGTGGTCTCCGCCATTTTCGGTCGGGAGGAATTGGGGCTGAGCCAGGGAACGATCCTGGGAACATTCCTGATGATCCAGTTCATCGCCACGCCCGGCGCCCTGTTCTTTGGCAGAATGGCCGAGCGCTGGGGGGCGCGCAATTCGGTTCTCATCAGCCTCCTGCTGTTTTCGGCGGTTACCATCTATGCGTTCTTCATGACGCACGGCTACGAGTTCTGGATCCTTGGGTTTGTCGTCGCGCTGATTCTCGGCGGCAGCCAAGCCATCAGCCGCTCTCTGTTCGCCTCATTGATTCCGCCGGGCAAAAGTGCCGAATTTTTCGGTTTTTATGCCATCAGCGGCAAGTTCGCCTCGATATTTGGACCCATGCTCTTCGCCTTGATCTCCGACCTGACCGGATCGACCCGTCAGGCTATCCTGGCTCTAATCGTATTTTTTATTGTGGGAACGATTTTGCTGGTACAGGTCGATGTAGCGCGGGGCCGCCGTATGGCGGCTGATTGAGGAAGATTTATTCCAGCGAACCGACAAGACCGTCCGGTGTCCAGGCGTCGATCCGAACCCTCACCTGCTGGCCTTCCCGGACCCGGTCGGAGGCAAATCGGACCTGCAGGTAATTACGGGTTACCCCCTTGCGCCAGCCGGACATCTGACCTCCCTCGACCACGACATCCATCGTCTCCCCCAAAAAATTTCTCGAAAACGCCTCAAGCTTGCGCTCGCCCAGAGTGCGTAGCCGTGCCGCCCTCTCTTTGGCCACAGCCGGGGGAACCTGTTGGGGCATACGTGCGGCCGGGGTGCCGGGCCGTCGACTGTAGGGGAATACATGGAGATGGCTGACCGGCAGGGCATCGATCAGACCGTAAGTGCGCTCAAAGGCCTCGTCGTTTTCTCCTGGGAACCCGGTGATCACGTCAAGTCCGATGGCGGCCTGCGGGATCGCATCATGAATTTTTTTGACCAGTTCGGAAAAAAAGGCCGTGGTGTAATGGCGGTTCATCCGCTTCAAGACGTCGTCGTCACCAGCCTGCAGCGGAATATGGAAGTGCGGACAGATCACCGGCGAAGAAGCCACCTGGGTAATCAGCGCATCGGATATTTCCGTAGGTTCGAGAGAACCGAGTCGCAGCCTGGGAAGGGACGTTTCCGCTTCCAGGCGTCGCACCAAGTCGACAAGAGTAAGCCGGGGTTGCAGGTCGTTGCCGTAGCCGCCGATGTGAATGCCGGTAAGAACGATCTCGGGGTAACCGGCCGAGACGAGGCTGTCAACCTGGGTGATGACCTCCTCAGGATGAACGGAGCGACTGCGGCCGCGGGCATAGGGGATGATGCAATAGGAACAGAACGCGTCGCAACCGTTCTGAATCTGCACAAACGCCCGACTGCGCTCGGCAAAAGAGGTGATGGGCAGCACCGAGGCTTCGGAGCGCTCGCGGATCGCCGTCACATGAACGGTCCCATCATCGCTGTCCTCTTGGATAAGGCGGAGAAAATCCCTCTTTTCCTCGTTGCCCAGCACTAAAGAGACGCCAGGAATGGCGACAAGAGCCTCCGGGTTCACCTGGGCATAACAGCCGGTGACCACGACGCGGCAGGCGGGATTGATCCGGCGGGCCCGCCGGATCAGGTTGCGGGACTGCGAATCCGTGGCAGCCGTAACCGTGCAGGTGTTCACGATCACCAGGTCGGCACCCCGGGCAAAGGGGACAACCTCATAACCGGCCTCGCGCAGGTGCTGTTCCATGGCGGCCGATTCGAACTGGTTGGTCTTGCACCCGAGTGTAGCGAGAGCGACGGTCCCCCTCATGCGATCCACCCACCCCCAAGGACCCTGTCTCCCTGGTAAAATACGGCAGCCTGCCCGGGGGTGACTCCCTGTTGGGGGTCGGAGAACCGGACAGTGGCTGTGCGGTTTTCACCGGGCAGGATCACGGCTGGGGCTTCCTGATGACGGTAACGGATACGGCAACGGGCTTCCAGCGGCCCCCCAGGTTCGGGGATATTCCAGCAGACCTCCCGTAGAGTCAGGGTATCTACCGCAAGATGATGCCGCTCTCCCACATAAACTGTCGACGAGGGCGCATCGATTCTTACGACGTAAAGGGGTTCGGGCCAGGCAATCCCCAATCCCCTGCGTTGACCGATAGTGTACCGATAGGTTCCCTGGTGACGTCCGACCACCTTTCCGGAAACGTGCACGATGTTTCCCTCAGAAGCTTGCCCCCCCTGACGTTCCAGAAAGGAGACATAGTCCCCATCGGGGATAAAACAGATATCCTGACTCTCCGACTTCTGAGCAACGGGCAGATTCAGTCTCCGAGCCTGTCCACGGACATCCTCTTTGGTCATTTCCCCCAGCGGGAAAAGCACCCGCGAAAGTTGCCGCTGCGACAGGGTGAAGAGAAAATAACTCTGGTCCTTTCGATGATTAACCGCCTTGACCAGACTGTACCGCTCCCCGTCTTTGAGAATACGGGCGTAATGACCTGTCGCCAGATAATCGGCTCCCTTTTCAAGGGCTGCCTCCAGCAGAAGGCCAAACTTGAGGGTCTGGTTGCAGATCACGCAGGGGTTAGGGGTTTGACCTGCCAGGTACGCGTCGCAGAAGGGTTTGACGATCCGGTCGTAAAACGCGTCGCTCATATCCACCAGGGTAAAGGGGATATCGAGTGCTTCGGCCACCCGTCTTGCATCTCCGGCGTGATCGGGAATGCGGCAGCCTGGCCCTGACGCTGCACCGCCCGGGTCCTCTTTCCACAGGCGCATGGTCATCCCTTCTACCTCGTAATCCTGCTCCTTGAGCAAGGCCGCGGTCACTGAGGAATCCACCCCGCCGCTCATGGCTACAATGACTTTTTTCTTCACGGTTTTCCTGTTTCCTGTATCTGACATACGAAGAGGGCTCTTCCCTTCCCGGAAGGCCCTCCTGTATGAATAAACTTCATGAAAAGTGATCTTCTAGGCTTTTGATTCCTTGTAGTTTTTTATGGCCTCGTGCAAAGCGTCGGCGGCCAGGTTGGAACAGTGAATCTTGGCAGGTGGCAACCCGTCGAGGGCTTCGGCAACAGCGGCGTTGGTCAATTCAAGGGCTTCGTCGATCGTCTTGCCGATCGCCATCTCCGTTACCATGGATGAGGTGGCAATTGCAGCGCCACATCCGAACGTCTTGAACTTGACATCCTTGATGATGTTGTTTTCGACCTTGAGATAGATCTTCATGATGTCGCCGCAGGAGGCGTTCCCTACCTCGCCGACACCATCGGCATTCTCGATTTCTCCCACATTGCGGGGGTTGCTGAAATGGTCCATGACTTTATCGGTATACATAATCGTACTCTCCTTTTTCTTTTAGGGCTCAGACCTTCAGCCTGATATCCGGTAATAGGCCAATATTCCTTAATGGTTATACTCTTCGAACAATCTGACACTCGTCACAAGTCAGGGGTTTTCCTCCCCGGTTGTAGAGCGGACTCATTTCCCGCAGCCGCTGAACGATAGGGGGAAGCACCTCGAGCACATAATCCACATCCTCCTGCGTGTTGTCAGCCCCCAGGCTGAACCGGGTGCTGGAGTGAGCCAGAACCACATCGACACACATGGCGCCCATGACGTGGGAGGGCTCCAGAGAACCCGAAGTACAGGCGGATCCGGACGAGGCGGCAATCCCCTTCATGTCGAAATTGAGCAGCAGGGATTCCCCTTCGATATAGGCAAAGCTGACATTGAGGGTGTTCGGGAGTCTCAATTCGGGATGCCCGTTGAGTTTGACCTCGGGGACCTGATCGAAAATCCCTTTTTCCAACCGGTCCCTGAGGGCCTTGATGCGGGCATAATGTTCGGCCTGTTCGGCTCCGGCCAGTTCGCAGGCCACACCCAGCCCGACAATGCTCGGGACGTTGTGAGTCCCCGCCCTGCGGTTGCGCTCTTGGTGCCCCCCGTGGATGAGAGGGGTCAGTTTGGTGCCGCGGCGGATATAAAGAGCCCCTACCCCTTTCGGAGCGCCGATCTTGTGTCCCGAAAGGACAAGCAGGTCAACTCCGGCAGCCTGAACATCTACTGGGATCTTCCCGACGGCCTGTACGGCGTCGGTATGGAAGCGAACCTTGTGCTTTTTGGCGATGGCACCGATCTGCTCCACCGGGAAAATGTTGCCCGTCTCGTTGTTGGCCCACATGATGGAAATCAAAATCGTCTTGTCGGTGATGGCTTTTTCCAGCGCATCGAGATCGAGCATACCGTCCTTGTCGACCGGCAGATAGGTCACCTCAAAGCCCTGTTTTTCCAGTGCCTTGCAGGTATGAAGCACGGCAGGGTGCTCGACGGTGGTAGTGATGATATGGTTGCCCTTGTCCTTGAGAGACTCCGCCGTCCCCTTGATCGCGTGATTATCCCCTTCACTGCCGCAGGAAATGAAAACGATTTCCGCGGCTGAGCAGTTAATCAGCTTGGCCACCTGCTCCCTGGCTTTCTCAACGGCAGGGCTCACCGCGCGACCCGCCCAGTGAACGCTGGAAGGGTTGCCGAAATGCTCGCGAAAATAGGGAAGCATCGCCTCCAACACCTCGGGCCTAACAGCCGTGGTGGCATTGTTGTCCATGTAAATCCGTTTCACTGTCACATCCTCCATCTCTTCTTGATATGTCATCTAGCCGCATTGCGGCTTGGAATCTTGTTTCGTTCGGGCTTCCACCGTAAGGTCTTCCAGAGTGATCGACCCCAGGAATGTTCGTATGCGCTCTCCCAACCCCTGCCAGACACTGTGGGTCACGCAATGATCGGTACAGCTGCAACGTCCCTGGGCATCCATGCAGGAAACGGGAACCAGGGTTTCCTCGACGCTGTCGATGATCTCATCGACACGGATCTGTTCGGCCGGACGGGCCAGAACATATCCCCCGCCGGGTCCACGAACGCTATCGACGATCCCGCCGCGACGCAGCTTGACGAAAAGCTGCTCGAGATAGGTCAGAGAAATATCCTCGCGCCCGGCAATATCCTTGATGGATACAGGCGTTCCGTCTGTATAGAGGTGAAGGCTGACCATGGCCCGCACCGCGTACTGGGCTTTGGTGGAAAGACGCATCTAGGCGGTCTCCCTGTGCTCGGCTTGGGAAAGTTGTGCCTGCAGTCGCTCCTGCTCTTCCGTAAGGACTTTGACTTTACGCTCCAGAGCGCGAATCTGGTCAAAAAGACAGGAAATGGCCTTGGCTTCAGGGTCGGGAAGCTGTCCATGCTCGAGGTCGGCCCTCTCGACACTCTGACCACCGGCCATGACCACCCGACCGGGAACGCCGACCACCGTTGAATTTGGCGGGACTTCCTTGACCACCACGGAATTGGAGCCAACCTTGCTGTTGTCCCCTACGGTGAAGGGGCCGAGAATCTTTGCCCCGGATCCAACCACGACGTTGTTCCCGAGAGTGGGGTGCCGTTTCTCCTTGGCCCAACTGGTTCCGCCAAGAGTCACACCGTGATAGAGTGTACAGTTGTCGCCAATCTCGGCCGTCTCTCCGATGACCACCCCCATGCCGTGGTCAATGAAGAAGCCCCGCCCGATTTTGGCGCCCGGGTGAATTTCAATACCGGTAAAGAAACGTCCCATCTGGGAAACCAGGCGGCCGAGAAAGAAAAAATGCCGCTCCCAGAGCCCATGGGCGAGTCGATAAAAGAGCATGGCGTGAAACCCCGGATAGCAGAAAACGATTTCCACCACGCTCCGCACCGCAGGATCGCGATCAAAAACGGCTTTGAGATCTTCTTTCAAGGTTGACAGCACAGCAGGCTCCTTCTCCGGTATTTTTTCTAGGACGATTAAGGGATAACATACCTGAGCAATTCTGTCAATTATTTTGACCTGAAAATGCATTTCCATTTTAAAACAACAGGCGTCACTATAAATTACAGGAACATGCGATAGGCGGGGTTATCCGTCTCGTCGATAAAATGATACCCCAGCGTGGTCAGAAATCTTTGAAACTCCTTCTGCTCGCCAGGAGGAATTTCAAAACCGATGAGGACGCGCCCGAAATCCCCCCCCTGCAGGCGGTAGTGAAAAAGAGATATATTCCAGTTCGCCTCCATGCTGGCAAGAAAACGGGTCAGGGCACCGGGCCGCTCCGGGAACCAGAATCGGTAGAGGACCTCCCTGCAGGCTTCCGCGGAACGTCCGCCGACCATGTAGCGGATGTGGGTCTTGGCCAGCTCGTTGTCCGTCAGGTCGGTATTGAGGTATCCATTGTCGTGAAGATGGCGAGAGAAGGCTTGCCGCTCGGCGGCATCGCGAATGGACAGACCGACGAAAATGTGGGCGGTATCCCGATTGGACAGGCGATAGTTGAACTCGGTGATATTGCGATCACCCACCAGTTCGGAGCAGAAATATTTCAACGCTCCAGGCTTCTCGGGAATGGTGACAGCGAACAAGGCCTCCTGCTTTTCACCGATCTGGGTGCGCTCGGCGACATAGCGCAAACGTTCAAAGTTCATGTTGGCACCCGAGTTGACCGCAACGAGGGTCTGCCCGGAAGCCTTTTTCTCCCGCACGTATTTTTTCAACCCGGCCAGGGCCAATGCGCCAGCCGGTTCGACAATGGACCGGGTGGCCTCATACGTACTTTTGATGGCACTGCAGAGCTCATCGGTGTCAACGCGGATCACCTCGTCCACGTATTTGCGGCAATACTCGTAGGTCAGTTTGCCGACTTCACGTACCGCGACGCCATCGGCAAAAATCCCCACCGAGTCCAGATGAACCCGGTGCCCTTTCTCCAGGGACCTGGCCATGGCATCGCTGTCGACCGGTTCCACACCGACGATCTTCACCTCGGGGCGTAACGCTTTGAAATAGGCGGCCATGCCGCTGATCAACCCCCCACCACCCACGGGAACAAACAGGGCATCAATGCGCCCGGCGCTCTGGCGGAGAATCTCGTCGGCCACGGTCCCCTGCCCGGCAATCACGAGCTCATCGTCAAAGGGGTGGATGAAACACATCCCCGTCGAAGCAACCAGAGTTTGGCAATGCTCAGCCGCTTCGGAATAACTGTCGCCGTGGAGTACCACCTCGGCACCGAAGGCCTTGACCGCCGACACCTTGATCGCCGGTGTGGTCACCGGCATAACGATAACGGCCCGGATGCCCAGTTTTCGGGCGGCAAAAGCGACCCCCTGGGCATGATTACCGGCGGAGGCCGCAATGACGCCCCGCTGGCGTTCGTCTTCGCTCAGGTGAGCCACCTTGTTATAGGCCCCTCTCAGCTTGAAGGAAAAAATAGGCTGAAGGTCTTCGCGTTTGAGCAGAACCCGGTTTCCCAGATTGAGAGACAGCCCAGACGCCTCTTCCAGCGGCGTTTCCACCGCGGCTTCATAGACCTTGGACGTAAGAATAAGTTTGAGCATTTTCTGCATGCGAATCATTCCTTGAAAGACAGTGACGAATAGTCGCGATCGAGGATCTTGGCTCCCGCCATGGCCCCGGTGGCACAGATGAAGATCAGGCCATCGCGGCTTTGCCTTCGGGACATCTTGTCGGCAAGGGGGGGGTAACACTGCGGCCCCCGGCAGCGACAAAAGGGTTCCCTATGGCAATAGGACCAGCCAAGGCCGTTGTGGATATCGAATCCGAATATGTGACGTTCGTGCCATTTGGCGTAGACGGTGCCATTTTCCCTGAGGCAGCACCGTTTGACAAGGATTAATTCTTTGAAATTTTTTGCCATTCCGGGACGGCTGAGTGTCGACAAACGTATACGACTTATATATACTGACAGGCCGAACGGTCAACGATGCGGAGGGATGTCCCGCCGCCCATTCAATAGCGTGCAAAGGAGAGAAGACTATGCCGGAATTCAAGTACCAGGATCCCTTTCCATTGGCCAAAGACACCACCAAGTATTACAAGATCCCGGATTCTGAAAAGTATGTCTCCGTGGTTAACTTCGAAGGCAAGGATGTTCTCAAGGTAGCCCCCGAGGGGCTTACGGTTCTGGCCAATCAGGCCATGAAGGACGTCTCCTTCCTGTTGCGTCCCGAGCACAATGAGCAGGTCGCCAAGATCCTGAGGGACCCGGAAGCCTCCCCCAATGACCGCGGCGTGGCCATGGCCTTCCTGCGCAACGCCGAGATTGCCGCCAATTTTGAACTCCCCGTCTGCCAGGACACCGGCACCGCCACGGTAGTTGCCAAGAAAGGCCAGCAGGTCTGGACGGGCTGCAAAGATGAAGAGTTCCTCTCCAAGGGGGTCTACAAGACCTATACCGAAGAGAACCTGCGCTACTCTCAGACCGTGGCTCTTGACATGTACAAGGAGAAGAACACCGGCACCAACCTGCCCGCCCAGATCGACATCATGGCGACCGAAGGGGATTACTACAAGTTTCTCTTCATGGCCAAAGGGGGCGGCAGCGCCAACAAGACCATGCTGTATCAGGAAACCAAAGCCCTTCTCACCCCGGAGAAACTGGAGAAATTCCTGGTTGAGAAAATGAAGTATCTTGGCACCGCCGCCTGTCCCCCCTACCACATCGCTTTCGTCATCGGCGGCACCAGTGCTGACGCCTGCATGAAGGCAGTCAAACTAGCCACGGCAAAAGAGCTTGACGGGCTGCCCTCCGAGGGCAACGAGCATGGTCAGGCTTTCCGCGACACTGACCTGGAAGCCAAACTGCTCGTGGCCGCCCAGAAGCTCGGCATAGGCGCCCAGTTCGGCGGCAAGTACTTTGCCCACGACGTGCGCGTCATCCGTCTGCCCCGTCATGGTGCCTCCTGCCCCGTGGGCATGGCAGTTTCCTGCTCGGCGGACCGCAACATTAAAGCGAAAATCACCCGTGAGGGGCTTTTCGTCGAAGAGATGGATCGCAACCCCGGTCGTCTCATCCCCGAACAGTACCGCGGCAAACACGGTCACGGCACCAAGATCGACCTCAACAGACCGATGAAGGACGTTCTTGCCGATCTGACCAAGCTGCCGGTAGGATCCCCGCTGCTTCTGCAGGGAACGATCGTGGTCGGCCGCGACATCGCCCACGCCAAGTTCAAGGAGATTCTGGACGCCGGCAAACCGTTGCCCGAATACCTCAAAAATCATCCCATCTACTATGCGGGTCCGGCCAAAACTCCGGCCGGCAAGGCCTCCGGTTCCTTCGGCCCGACCACGGCCGGCCGCATGGACAGCTACGTCGACCTGCTTCAGAGCCATGGCGGATCGATGGTGATGATCGCCAAAGGCAACCGCAGCCAGCAGGTGACCGATGCCTGCAAGAAGCACGGCGGATTCTACCTCGGTTCCATCGGCGGACCTGCCGCCGTTCTGGCCGAAGAGAATATCAAGAAGGTCGAGTGCATCGACTTCCCCGAACTCGGCATGGAAGCGGTCTGGAAAATCGACGTGGTGGATTTCCCGGCCTTCATCCTCGTCGACGACAAGGGCAACGACTTCTTCAAACAGCTTGGCCTGTAAGACCTTTCGCTTTACGTTTCATCAACAAAAAGCCCGGGTATAAGCCCGGGCTTTTTGCATTTGAAGAAATCCGAACCAAAGACTAGAGCCCAAGCTCTTCAAAACGAACAACAGCCGACCGAAATTCATCGGGAATCCTGCGGGGTTTCCGTCGACCATAATCGAAAGAGACCAGGCGTGTAGTGCCCTCGGCAGTCACCTTCCCTTCCCTTTCGATGCGGTACGCCATGGCAAAGGACGACCCTCCCAGCTCGGTGACACGAACGCCGATCTCCAGGCGATCCCCCAGAAACATTTCAGCCTTGTATTCGACCTGAGCCGACGGCAGAATAATCCCGCAGCCCCCGATGTCCATCTCGGAAAAATGTCCCAGATGTTTCAAATAAGCGATTCGTGCATCCTGAAAAAAACTGAGCACGGCGGCATTGGAGACATGCCCTCCGTAATTGACATCGGCAACCCTGACGTCATAAGGCAGGGTAAAACGGAATCCGTCCAAATTCTTTCTCCTTATTTCCTCTTGCAGTATCCGATTGCTAGCTCTGGCATCGCGGGCAGAAATAACTCGCCCTCCCCCCCTGCAAAATCTTCACAACCGGGTGACCGCAACGACGGCAAGGCGCACCATCCCGATCATAGACGTTCAGGATCTGAGGAAAGTACCCGGGTTTATCTCCCGGACGATGAAAAAAGAAACGTTCCAGGCTGTTTCGTCCGGACGCTATAGCCCGTGATAGGACGGCCTTTAACGCATCCGCCAGCCGGTTTGCCTGGACAACATCCAGGGCACAGACGGCTTTT
>QKGY01000247.1 GCA_003250235.1 Desulfuromonadaceae bacterium | reverse complement strand
TTCCGTCTGGAACCCCCCTCCGGAAAAGGCGCCACCTTTCATCCCATCGACCGGTTTTTTCTGTCTCTGGCCCAGGAGGCTCGCGAGAAAGCCGTCGCCGTCATTCTGTCCGGTTTCGGCAGCGACGGCGCGGAAGGGGTCAAGGCCGTCAAGGAGGCCGGAGGGCTTGTGCTGGTGCAGAACCCCGATTTGGCGGAAGCACAGAATATGCCCCGAAGCGCCCTGGAGACGGGACAGACCGACCTGTGCCTCGACGTGGAGGGAATCGCGGGAAAAATCCTCGATTTTGTGCAGGGGAAGGGGGCCTTGAAGAGTGATATCGGGTGTTCCGAGGCCCTGGAGGCCAACCTCGAGGCCATCATGACTTCAGTTCCTACAAAAGAAACACCCTGCTGCGCCGCATCGAGCGACGCATGACCGTGAACCACGTCGATACTCTCGCCAAATACATCATCCTGCTCGAAACCAGCGATCACGAGGCCCTGTCCCTGGAGCAGGAGATTCTCATCGGCGTTACCCGCTTCTTCCGCGACCCTCATGCTTTCGAGGTGCTGCGCAACCAGGTGTTTCCCCGGCTCTTCGCAGACCGGAATCCTGAAGACCCTGTGCGTATCTGGATCGCCTGCTGCTCGACCGGGGAGGAGGTCTATTCCGTCGCCATCCTGATTCGCGAGTATATGGAGACCCATGGCCTGTCCACCGGTGTTCAGGTGTTTGCCACCGATATCGACCCCGAGGCGATCACTCTGGCCCGGGCGGGGATTTATACCACCGATATCGAAGCGGATCTGAGCGAAAATCGTCTGCAGAAATATTTCAGCCGGGTTGAGGGAGGATGGCAGATCACCAAGAATCTCAGGGAGATGGTGATCTTTGCCCACCACAGTTTGATCAAAGACCCTCCCTTCTCGCGTCTCGACCTCATGGTCTGTCGCAATTTTCTGATTTATCTCAACCAGGAGATGCAGAAGAGGCTGATGAACCTCTTCCACATGGTGCTTAAACCTCGGGGCATCCTTTTTCTGGGGGCTTCGGAGACCATTGGCAATATTCCGAACATGTTCACGCCGCTGGACAAGAAATGGAAGATTTTCGAGCGGCTGGACGGGCCTCGTCCGGATGACATGGCCTTTCCATTTACGGCTCCGTTCAAAGGATTCCCGAGGCAGGGGCTGTTCTCCCGACAGCGGCCGGCGGAAACCCCGACGCCGGGGGTGGTCGTGGAAAAACGCCTGGCGGAGAAATACGCTCCGCCCTGCGTGGTGGTGAATGCCCAATACGAAATCGTTCATGTATCCGGGGGGCCGAGTCGCCTGCTCCAGGTCCCCAGCGGCGAACCCACCCGCGATCTGTTGAAAATGGCTCGCGAAGAGCTTCGCCCCGCGTTGCGGGCCGCGGTGTACAAGGCCTTCCATGAGCAGAAGCCCATCGGCTTCCGGGGTGTGGCCCTGGAAGCCGGCGACGACAAGCTGGTCGTTAACGTGATGGCTGAACCCTTCAACGTCTCGGCGTCTTCGGAAAAACTGGTGATGGTTGTTTTGGAGACGGAGAGGGCCCAGGTTTCGCTGGTCGCTCAGCAGGGGGTGGACGATGCTCCCGATATCGACGATGCTTCCAAGGATATGCTGGTTCGCCAGATGGAGGAACAGCTTCGTGTCACCAACGAACAGCTGCTGGCGGTCACCGAGCAGCTGGAAACGTCCCAGGAAGGGTTCATGTCGGCCAACGAAGAACTGATGTCCATCAACGAGGAATATCAGTCGGCCAACGAGGAACTTCATTCCACCAATGAGGAGCTGGAGACCTCCAAGGAAGAGCTCCAGGCCCTCAACGAGGAGCTGGTCACGGTCAACGCCGAACTGCACGAGAAGGTGGAAGCCCTCGACCGGGCCAACAGCAACCTGCAGAATTTGCTCACCAGCTCGGAAATCGCCACCCTGTTTCTCTCCCCCGATCTGAATATCCGTCTGTTCTCGCCGGCCATGGCCGATATCTTCAACCTGATCCAGGCCGATATCGGCCGCCCGTTCAGGCATCTGAACGGAACCATCGACTGGACCGGGCTGCCCGAAGATGCCCGCCTGGCCCTGTCTACCTGGGCCCCGGTGGAGAGGGAGGTCGCCACCCTGGACGGCGAACGGTATTTTCTGATGCGGACCCTTCCCTATCGCACCTCGGAAGGGAAGGTGGACGGTATCGTGGTCACGCTCTTCGACATCTCGGAGCGCCGGCGTGCCGAAGATCAGAACAAGAGCACGGCCCTGTTCCCGCAGGAGAATCCCTTTCCGGTTCTGCGCATGAACAGGGAGGGGACGCTGCTTTTTGCCAACAGGGCGGCCAGCGATCTGCTCAACCACTGGCAATGTGCCGTCGAGACCACGGTGCCGGATTTTCTCCGTCAGGAGCTGATCAAGTCGTTTTCGGAGGGGAAAAACCGCGAGATCGAGCTGCCCTGCGGTTCCGAACTGTTTAGCTTTGTCCTGGTGCCGATCATCGAACGCGGTTACGCCAATTTTTACGGCTACAACATTACCCAGCGCAAAGAAGCCGAAAAGGCCCTGACCGAGAGCGAGCACAAATTCGCCACCCTGTTCAACGAGGCCTCCCTGCCCACGGTGTTGGCCCGTTACGAGGATTTTTCCTTTGTCGATGCCAATGACGCCTGGGGTAAGCTCTTCGGATTCCACCGGGAGGAAATGATCGGCAAGACAACGGTAGAGCTCGGCATTCTCCGGGATGAGGATCAACGGGCCCGCATCATCCATGAAATCAAAGAAAAGGGTCAGTTGCGCAACCTGGAGCAGGTCCTGTACACCAAAGCGGGAACGCCTCTCACCGTTCTGAGCAGCGTCAACGTGATTGAAATCGGCGGCAAAGCCTACGCATTGACCTCGGTGCAGAACATCACCGATCGAAAGCGTGCCGAAGAAGCTCTGCGCGACAGCGAGATCCGTTACCGGGACCTGGTTCAGAATGCCAGCAGCGCAATTATGCGTTGGCGGCTTCTTCAACGAGTATGCCGAGACCCTCTTCGGATGGCGGGCGGACGAAATCCTTGGCACCCATGTCGGAATTCTGGTGCCGGATCAGGATTCGACCGGCGCGGACCTGTTCTCTCTGGTTGAGAAGATCGCCTCTCATCCCGAACAGTATGCCAACGTTGTCAACGAAAATCTCCGTCGCGATGGCAGCCGTCTGTGGATGAGCTGGACCAACCGGGCCATTCATAACCCGTTTACCGGCGGGATAGAAATCCTGGCTGTCGGGATGGACATCACACAGCGAAAGCTCGCCGAGGATGCGCTGCGCCAGAGTGAAGAGCAGTTCCGGATCATGTTTCAGCACTCCAGTGCGGGCATGGTCCAGGCCGACCCGGCGACCGGTCGCTTTTTGCGGGTCAACGAGTCCCTGTGCCAGTTCCTCGGCTATTCTCGGGAAGAATTGCTGCAACGCACTTTCTTTGACGTGACCTGTCCCGAGGATCGCGACGTGGATCGTGCCAATCTGACCAATCTGTTCCAGGGAAACATATCCAGCTTCCATTCGGAAAAACGGTATCTGCGTGCGGATGGCCACATCGTCTGGGGGGAAGTGACCGTAAACCTGGTGCGCGACCCGAATGGCAAACCGATCCATACCATGGCGGTCGTCCTGGATGTGACGGACCGCAAGCGTGCCGCACAGCGCCAGGAACTGCTGGCCAAGGTGACGGCGAGCCTGCTGGCCAGCGAGGAACCCCAGTCGGTGGTCGAATCCCTTTGCAACAAGGCCATGGAGGTTCTCGACTGCCAGGTGTTTTTCAACTTTCTGGTGGATGAGGACGAAGAGAAATTACACCTCAATGCTTGTGGCGGAATCCCGGATGAGCAGAAACGGCTCATTGAATGGATCGATTACGGGGTGGCGGTGTGCGGGTGCGCCGCCCGGGATGCCTGCCGCATCGTAATTGAAGACCTGCCGAATATCGGGGACCCCCGTGCCGAGATGCTGATGGACTCCGGGGTTCAGGCCTTTGCCTGTCATCCTTTGCTGGTGCAGGGGAGAGTTCTCGGCACCCTCTCCTTCGGGACCACGACCCGGCCCCGTTTCTCCAACGAGGACCTGTCTCTGATGCGGGTCGTGGCGGACCATGTCGCTATTGCCATGGCGCGTCAACGGACGCAGACCGAGTTGCTGAAGGCCAAGGAGGGGGCTGAATTGGCGACCCGGGCCAAAGGACAGTTCCTGGCCAACATGAGCCATGAACTCCGCACGCCGATGACCAGCATCCTGGGAATGCTCGATTTTGCCCTGCAGGGAGATGTTCCCGCCGAGCAGCGCGAGCATCTGCAGTCGGTTCGAAAGTCGGCCCATTCCCTGCTGCGTATCCTCAACGACATTCTCGACTTTTCGCGCATCGAGGCCGGTGTCATCACCTTCGTCGAACACCCCTTCCGCGTCAAGGATCTGGCGAAGGGGGTTCTCGACCTGTTCGATCTCGAGGCCCAGCGGAAAGGGATCGGTCTGTCGCTGGATGTTTCTGCGCAGACCCCCGAGGTTCTCGACGGCGACGAGGGGAGGATTCGCCAGGTGCTGGTCAACCTGGTGGGCAACGCCATGAAATTTACCGACAGGGGCGATGTGAGCCTGCGGATCGACGCCGGAAACCCGCACGATGACCACCTGGAGGTTCAGTTTGAAGTTCGGGATACCGGCATGGGAATCCCCGAAAACGACCAGCATATTCTATTCACTCCGTTCAGCCAGGCGGACAATTCCAACTCCCGGCGCTTCGGTGGCGCGGGACTGGGACTGGCCATCAGCCGCGAGATGGTGGTGCGGATGGGGGGGCGCATCTCCTACAGCAGCGATCCGGGGGAAGGGAGTGTTTTTCGGGTGGTGCTTCCTCTGAAGGCGGCGGCAGAGATGCCTGAAGTACCGGCATCCACGTCGACGGATCCCTCCCTGGGATTCAAGGCAACCGGAAAGCCGTCACCCCGTCTGCTGGTTGCCGAGGATGACTTCTCTCTGCAGAAGTTGATGGAGCT
>QKGY01000136.1 GCA_003250235.1 Desulfuromonadaceae bacterium | reverse complement strand
TGGAACATTCCTCCTGGTGTTTCTATACGGTTTCCCGTAGTTATGGGTTACGTCAGGTCGTTGCACCTATAAGTGTTATCATGAAGAAACCGGGATGCAAAGGTTCCCGGCATTTTTCCCAGTATTTTTCTTTGTCTTTCGCAGATCAGCAAAAAGCGATCAGACCGCTAGAATGGAAGGCCTCCACCGCGTCCAAGCATGCCTTTGAGCCCTTTCGGACCCATCTTCTGCATTTTTTTCATCATCTTCTGCGCTTCGGCGAAGCGCTTGAGAAGCTGGTTGACATCCTGCACCGTCGTCCCGCTTCCGTTGGCTATACGCAGACGACGGGAGCCGTTGATCAAACGGTGATCCCGTCTTTCACCCGGCGTCATTGAGCAGATGATCGCCTCGATCTTCTTGAGCTCCTTGTCCGGCATTCCCATATCCTTGACTTGCTTCATGGCCTTGCCGGCACCTGGAATCATCTTCAGAATGGACTCCATGGACCCCATTTTCTTAATGGCCTGAAGCTGATCCCGAAAGGTTTCAAGGGTGAACCCTTCCTTGCGCAGCTTCTGCTCCAGATCGGCAGCCTTTTCCTTGTCGACAACCGACTGAGCCTTCTCGATCAGGGTGAGAACATCCCCCATGCCGAGAATTCTCTGGGCCATCCTATCCGGATGAAACACTTCCAGGGCGTCGAGCTTTTCGCCCAAGCCGACGAACTTGATCGGCTTACCGGTAACCGCCCGAATGGAAAGGGCCGCACCGCCACGCGCGTCACCGTCAAGCTTGGTCAGGATGACGCCGGTAATATCCAGCTTTTCATCGAAGCTCTTGGCGACATTGACCGCATCCTGGCCGGTCATGGCATCCGCCACAAAGAGGATCTCACGAGGGTCCAGCGCGGCTTTGATCCGCACCAGCTCGCCCATCAGCTCCTCATCGATGTGCAACCGCCCGGCCGTATCGAGAATCAGGGTGTCGTACCCGTTGAGGTCTGCAAAACGTCGGGCCGCCTCGCAGATGGCCACGGGATGGGATGTCCATCTGACGCCCCACCGTCTTGAGCTGCTCAATCGCCGCCGGGCGATAGATATCCGCCGGAACCAGAAGAGGGGTCCGCTTGTCCCGGCGCAGTTTAAGAGCCAGCTTGCCGCAGGTGGTGGTTTTACCGGCACCCTGAAGACCGCACAGCATGATCGGCACGGGCGGGCGGGCGGCCAGATCGAGGAAACTCTGCTCTCCCTCGCCCATCAGGCGCCCCAGTTCCTCCCGCACAACCTTGATCACCTGCTGGGCCGGAGTCAGACTTTTAAGAACTTCCTGGCCGACAGCCCGTTCGACAACCGCAGCGACAAAATCCTTTACGACGCGGAAATTGACATCCGCCTCCAGAAGAACCAGACGCACTTCACGCATGGCTTCCTGAATATTCTGCTCGGTCAGGCGCCCGTGTCCGCGAAGTTTCTTAAAGACCGCGTCAAATTTGTCCGTCAGATTATCAAACATTGCCGCTACGGACTCTTTCCCCTCTGAAGTTTGGCAAAGTTTGGAATATAGGGAAACCCTATACCCTTGTCAAGAAAAAAACCGGAAAAAACCCGGCAGTTATCCGGCCACCTTCACGTAGTCTTCGTCCTTGCGTACGTAGATTTCAGCAGGTTTCAGCCCCTTTTCCGCCAAAAGGGCATCCACCCTGCTCTGTTCGGCCACGGGGATACGAATAGCCAGCCCACAATCGGAGCTGAGCTGACGGGGCACGGGAATCAGCAAAATATCGGCCCCCCCCAGCTTGAGAACTTTCTCGGCCTCCATAACCCTGTGCACGGAATGAAATACGGCGACCAAGTCCCCGTTACGCACCATCGCCCCTCTCCTTATCAAACCAGTGATTTCATCATGCCATGACGGACTTCGCCAGGCAAGCCTGACAGATTGACAGTTTTAATACAAAACGGGTAAACTTTAGCCAACAACACACCGGCGTGCCTGCTCGCTGAAAAGGGCATGAATCTCTTTTTCAACCTACTGTTTTAGAGAGAAACCACCTTGAATTATCCTCACGTACTCAGCCAGGTCAACCTGCTGTCTTTCGCGCTGTTCGTCAACCTGCCCCTGGGGTACCTGCGTCAGGGATGCCGGAAATATTCCCTGCGGTGGTTCGTCTTCATCCACCTGTCCATTCCCTTTATCGTCGCCTGGCGTCTGACAGCCGAAATCAGTTGGCACATCATCCCCTTCACTCTCAGCTGTGCCGTTCTCGGTCAGGTCATCGGTGGCAGAATTTATCGCCGGAGTCGAAAATGAGCCGTCAACCCGGCGGAAACCGGCAGATCAGCCTTGTCGCCTCCCTGGTGGAAAGCCTGTTTTCCCGCCGGGGGCTCGAAGACAAGCGTCGCGAGTACCGCGCCTGGCTCTTCTGGGAGGAGGTGGTCGGCCCACAGGTGGCCGCCCGCGCCAAGCCGGTGCGTATCCGCGAAGGTATTCTCGAGGTCCGGGTTGATCATCCCGTCTGGATGCAGCAACTCCAGCTGCTTAAACCGAAGATCCTGGCCAAACTCAACTCCCGACTCGGCGAGGACGTGATCCGGGACCTTTTCTTTCGCCGCGGAGGACAAAAAACAGACCCTCAACCCCTCCCCGACCAGCCCACAAAGCCGGACTGGCATGCCGTTCAGCTCTCCGAGGAAGAGTTCAGAGAGGTCAGGGAAATTGTCAACTCTGTCGCCGATCCGGAGTTGCGCCAAAGCCTGGAGCAGCTGATGACCCGGCAAAAACGCCTCGACCACGCAAGGCACCAGGACGCCTAAAGACCTCCCTCAGGATCTTCCTCCCCGTAGATTTTAAGGACTTCCAGGCTATAGCGATCGCCCTCGTAGACGTACAAAGGGGCCTCGACCTCCAGCCCAGGACGCCCCCCTTTCCGTCCTTCGACCAGCAGTAGCCTGGCCGCCTCCCCCGCGCGCGAGTGCACGAAGCGAAGACGTTTGGGTTCCAGGCGGAGAAGACGCATGATCTCAACCAGGTCAACCAGCCGTTCCGCCAAGTGAATCATGAAGAAGCGTCCCCCCTCCGCCAGCCGCTCCGAGGCGACACGAATAAAGTCGTCGATTCCGCCAGCCAGTTCATGCCGCGCCAGAGCCCGTTCACTGTCCGGAGCATGCCGGCCGGTACCGAGCCGCCGGTAGGGAGGGTTCGAAACCACTACCGAAAAGGGCGAAAATCCCTGCAAGGGCTTTTCGCCCCTGAGATCACCACAGACGATCTCCACCCTATCCTGCAGTTCGTTGAGCAGAACGCTCCGCCGGGCCCGGTCCGCCATCTCGGGCTGAATTTCCACACCGACGACGCGGGCGGCTTGGGTGACCCGTCCCAGAATCAGGGGGATGATACCGGAACCCGTCCCCAGATCCAGAACCCGGTCTCCAGGTTTGATCTTCGCAAAGGCACAGAGCAAAATCGGATCGAGGGAAAAACGATAGCCATCTTTGCGCTGCAGGATTTTCATCCCGCCTAAACGCAGCTCATCCAAGGTTTCGTTTTCCAGAATATGCGGGCTACGCTCCATCGCCTTCCTCAACCGGTCATTCCTAAAACAAGGGGGACGGCATTGACTCCGTCCCCCTTGTCATTTTTCCTTTCTCCCAGTGAACGGGTTGTCCTTACCCCCCAGCCCCGTAGGAGTGCAGCCCGGACAGAACCAGATTGACGCCCAGGTAGCAGAAGATGGTCGCGGCAAACCCGAATATGGAGAGCCAGGCGGCTCTTTTGCCGACCCAACCCCGCGTAAAACGCGCATGCAGAAAAGCGGCATAGATGAACCACACGATCAAACTCCAGGTTTCCTTGGGGTCCCAGCTCCAGTAGGTTCCCCAGGCATAGTTGGCCCAGGCAGCCCCGGTCACGATCCCCAGGGTCAGCAGGGGAAAACCGATCATGATCGCCTTGTAGTTGATGTCGTCGAGAACACGGGTACTGGGGAATAGAGCCATAAGCCCACCCGCCGGTGTATTTTCGGGCTTTTTCTCTTCCTTGCTGAACTTGATGAGATACATGATGGAAACCCCGCAAGCCACGGCAAAGGCAGCGTACCCCAGGAAACAGGTAATGACGTGGTAGGTCAGCCAGTTGCTCTGCAGGGCAGGAACCAGCGGCTCGATGGCATCATTGAGGCGCAGTTGGGCCCAGGTCATGGCCAAAAAGGCAAAGGGTAGAACGAATGCGCCAACGGCCCGCTGGCGATACTTAAGGTCGATGATGATGTAGATCAGCAGGATGGTCCATGAGAAAAACACCACCGACTCATACAGATTGGACAAAGGCGCATACCCGTCCGCGCCGAGCAGCGTATAGGTTTCCCGCCAGCGCAGCCCGATGGCTGCCGTATGCATCAGAAATCCCGCATAGGCCAGGATATTCCCCCCCAGCGCAACGGCTTTGCTTCGCGTGGCCAGGTAGACCACAAACAATACCATAGAGGCGAAATAAGCCAGAGTTACCGCATTAAACAGTTGTGTACTGGTCATTGTTTCTTTTCCCCCGTCGAGGTCAGATAAAGTTTAGACGTTGAGTTCTTTTTTGAGCTTTTCCTTGAGTCCGTCAAAGAAGAGTTCAAATGCAGGCTGGTTGCGATGGGCCGAGCCACCGATACGGACGCCGATCTTGCCACCCACGGGCTGCAGCGTCACCCAGATGCGTCGATGGGAAATGAAGAAGGCAGCCAGCGAGCCGACGATCATCATAAAGCATCCGGTCCAGACGACCCACACACCCGGGTCTTTGCCGACCTGCAGACCTGTATAATAACGCTGATTAATGGCGTCGAGGCTGAAGATATACTTCCCGCCGCGCTGCGCATCGAAATCAGGGAAATTTTTGAGAACGATAAAGGGATTGCCATGATTCCCATCCGGCGTATTGACGTGCATCTGAATCGCCGGTCCGAAGCGGTCATACGCCTGGGTATAGGCGGTGACTGCAAAGGAGCCGCCGTCGGGCAGGTTAACGTGTTCGCCCTGACGGGCCATGTATTCCTTCACCTCGTCAGAATCCTTCACCCGGACACGCATTTTGAAGATCGGATCGCCCGCCGGGCCGTAGCTGGACTGGTAGAAGGTGATTCCCTTATAGGACAGGGGATCATTGACCTGGATGGTCTTCTTCTCAACTTCCTTGCCCTGATCAAGAATGACGAGATCGCTGATAAACTCTTTGGGGCGGCCGCCCCCGCCTTCATAAAAGGTCACCTCGAACCGGTCGCAACGAACAGCAAAGGGGAGCTTGAGGGGTTCATTGCTTCCGAACAGCCGCAGGGTATCCATCGCGGTCCCCTCCATGATGTTCATGTACCCCTTGTATCCCCAGATATTGCCGATAATGGCTCCGAGAAAAATGATCAGGATCGAAAGGTGGGTGACATACACACCGAAGCGGGCATAAGCCGCCTTCTGGGCAAAGAGATAGGTGCGATCCTCGCCGGTGGTCACCACCGTACCGGCAAAGTTTTTCTGCACAAAGGCCTTGAGCTTCTCGGTGACCTCAGCCAGAGTCCCGGGTACCACCACCTCGTCGGCATTGGAGAGGGTGCGGAACAGGGAATCGTCCCCCTGCAGGTTCGGGTACATGACGGTCTTCCAGACGCGCGGAAACCGTTTGATCGAGCAGCAGATCAGGTTGAGCGAAAACAGGCCGAGAAGAGACAGGAACCACCAGGAGTGGTACATGTCGAAAAAATGCAGGGCGTCCAGAATCTTATAGGTTTTTTCCGTATAAAACTGCAGGTACTCCTGGGGAGAGAGGTTCTGTTGCACCACCGTTCCGATGATCGAGGTGATGGCCAACAAAATCAGAATGATGATCGTCAATTTCAGGGAGCAGAGAAAGTCCCATACTGCCGTGAGAAAACTGCGTTCTTTTGCGGTCAAGATGATGTCTCCTGGATAGAGGTCTGGACCAACAGCGTGGCCGGTGACGAGTTGTCGAAAAAACCCTCCTCGCAAAAAAAATGCCGAGAGCCACAAACCACACAAAAATAGTAAAAAATGGGCTTCTATCCGAACCGGGCTGGTCGATTCACCGGTATCGGCAGCGCCAACCCGGCTAAATCCCGTATGCTTTTACGTCTTTTCACCCCGGATCAAGACTAATATGGTAATCAAATGGATGTCAACGGAATTTGACGTATCGGGGTGCGCGACTCCGGCCCTTGCAAGCGGCAATCCCGTCCGAATCAGCGGTTTAACGCCTTTCGGCCGATATCGTTGCGAAACTGGGCCCCCTGCCAGGAAATCAGCCGGACTCCCTGGTAGGCCTTCGCAATCGCCTCGGCCACGCTCGCCCCCAGCCCCGTCACGCCGAGAACCCGTCCGCCGGTGTTGACGATCTTTCCGTCTTGCGTGGACGTTCCGGCATGAAAAACGACCAAGTCTTCCAATGTCGCGGCTTCATCCAGCCCGCTGATGGGATATCCTTTGGTATAGGAGCCGGGGTAACCGCCGGAAGCCATGACCACGCAGACAGCCGCCTTGTCGTGCCAGACGATCCGCTGATCTCCCAGTTCGCCCCGGGCACAGGCTGACAGGACGGGAACGATATCCGACTTCATGCGCACCAGCAGCGGCTGCGCCTCGGGATCCCCGAAACGGGCGTTGTACTCGACCACCCTCGGCTTGCCGTCCTTGATCATCAGCCCAACGTAGAGAATACCGCTGTACGGGGTGCCTTCTTTGGCCATGGCCTCGATGGTCGGCCGCACAATGGTCTCAACGATTTCTCCGTAGAGAGCTTCGGTCACCACCGGAGCGGGCGAGTACGCCCCCATCCCTCCGGTATTGGGACCTTCGTCGTTGTCGAAGATACGCTTGTGGTCCTGAGAGGAAGCCAGGGGAAGGATCCGGCGACCGTCGGTGAAGGCAAAGAACGAAGCTTCCTCCCCTTCCATGAATTCCTCGATCACCACGCTGGCTCCGGCCGTACCGAACACCTTGTCGAGCATGATGTCGTCGACGGCCGCCACGGCCTGCTCGACCTCGGTGGCGACGATCACCCCCTTGCCCGCAGCCAAGCCATCCGCCTTGACCACGATGGGGGCTCCCTGCTCGCGGATATAGGCCACCGCCTGGTCCCGGTCGGTAAAGCACTGGTAGGCCGCCGTGGGAATCCCATATTTGGCCATCAGGTCCTTGGAGAAGCCTTTGCTGCCTTCTAGCTGGGCTGCCGCCTTGCTCGGTCCGAAGATCTGCAGTCCGGCTGTCTGGAACAGGTCGACGATACCCAGGGTCAGGGGGACTTCCGGGCCCACCACGGTCAGATCAATCCTCTTGTCCAAAGCGAAATCGCAAAGAGCCGCGATCTTTTCCACGGGGATATCGACGCATTCGGCCAGCGAGGCAATCCCCGGGTTGCCCGGAGCGCAGTAGATTTTCTCCACCAGCGGCGACTGGGCGATCTTCCAGACCAGGGCATGTTCGCGACCACCGCCGCCGACTACCAGAACATTCATTATTCAACTCCTTGCGTAATTCAAAATCCCCACAAAACCATGAAGAGCACCAAGTTTTTTGGGGTTTTTACGGCCCCACGCAGCCAGGTGAAGAAGCGAGACATTTCGGCGAAGGTCAAGCAAGGCACGCCCCGACCTCGGAGACGTACATCGTACGCTACGCAAAGACGGGGCGCCGCTTAACGCTGAAACCGGCTGAAAATGCCGCTTCCAACCAATTTAGTGCCTGAAATGACGCATCCCGGTAAATACCATCGCCATGCCGTGCTCGTCAGCGGCGGCGATGACTTCCTCGTCGCGGATCGACCCTCCCGGCTGAATGACGGCGGCAACCCCGACGGCCGCCGCATTGTCGATACCGTCACGGAACGGGAAAAAAGCGTCGGAGGCCATCACCGAGCCCTTGACCTCAAGTTTGGCATGTTCAGCCTTGATGGCGGCGATGCGCGCGGAATTGACCCGGCTCATCTGCCCGGCCCCCACGCCGATGGTCATTCCAGCCTTGCCGTAGACGATGGCGTTCGACTTGACGAATTTGGAAACCCGCCAGGTGAAGAGCAGGTCGCGCATCTCCTCTTCGGTCGGCTGGCGCTTGCTGACGACCTTCAGTTCTGCATAGAGGGCAAGGTCGGCGTCCTGGACGAGAAGGCCGCCATTGACCCGCTTGAGCTCGAAACGCTGCCCCGGCTCGGCCGGCCATTCCCCGCACGCGAGCAGGCGGACATTCTTCTTGCTGGCCACCACCTCGGAGGCTGCCTCGGACACCTTGGGGGCGATGATCACTTCGACAAACTGCTTGTCGCAGATCGCCTTGGCCGTTTCGGCATCGAGTTCGCGGTTGAACGCGATAATGCCGCCGAAGGCCGATTCCGGATCGGTGGAAAAGGCCCGGGTGTAGGCGTCTAGAAGATCCTTGCCCAAAGCAACTCCACAGGGATTGGCGTGCTTGACGATGACACAGGCCGGCCCTTCGCTGAACTGCTTGATGCATTCCAGGGCGGCATCGGTATCGCCGATATTGTTGTAGGAAAGCTCCTTGCCCTGCAGCTGCTTCGCGGTCGCGATGGACGCTTCCTTGACCTCCTTCTCCACATAGAAGGCGGCCTGCTGATGGGGGTTCTCCCCGTAACGCATCCCCTGCGCCTTCTTGAACTGGAAGGTCAGGGTCGGGGGGAACTGCGCATCTTCTTCGGAGAGCTTGCGGCCGAGCCAGTTGGAAATCGCTCCGTCGTAGGCCGCGGTATGCTGGTACACCTTGACCGCCAGACGGAAATTGGTTTCACGGGAGACCGCTCCGCCGGAAGCCTTCATCTCAGCGAGAACCCCCGCATAGTCGGCCGCATCGACAATAACCGTCACGTCGCGATTGTTCTTGGCAGCGCTGCGCAGCATGGTCGGTCCGCCGATGTCGATGTTCTCGATGGCGTCTTCCAGCGTGCAATCCGGCTTGGCGACAGTCGCTTCGAACGGATAGAGATTGACCAGCACCATATCAATGGGATCGATACCGTGTTCGGCCATTTTTGCGACATGCTCGGGGTTGTCGCGCATACCGAGAAGACCGCCGTGAACCTTGGGGTGCAGGGTTTTGACCCGGCCGTCGAGCATCTCGGGGAAGCCGGTGAAATCGGAGACATCCCTGACCGGCAATCCTTCTTTGCGCAGCAGCGACGCCGTTCCGCCGGTTGACAGAATCTCCACGCCGAAATGGGTGAGTTCTTTAGCGAATTCGACGATGCCGGTCTTATCCGAAACACTGATGAGGGCTCTCTTGATGGCGGCCATGACACCCTTCCTTTCTTTAAATCGTAATATGTGGGTTATCGGTTCCTGGTATAAAAAGCAAAAAAACCGACCAAGGGCGGTTTTTTAGAAATCGAGCGCACGAAGAAAAGCCTTTTCAAAAGCCGGCGTACCTGAAAGGGGATAGGGCTTGAGTATGCGGGCCAATCCTTCCACCTCCGACACACCTTGCGGATCCAGCAGCAGACGCGTAACCCCCTGAAGGGCTCCACCAGCCACGAAACGAACCCGTTCTAGCATGTTTTCCGGCAGCATGGCAACCCTTTTCAGGACATCGGCGGGCAAGGAAAGACCGAAGGCGCCGGTCACCAAAACCTGGACGGATTGCCCCTCCGGGATCGCCGCGCGCTCCAGCAGACAGGTCACCCCCGCATGGACGGCTCCTTTGGCCAGCTGAAAGCTGCGTACGTCCTCCTGGGTGAGACGGATGTCGGCGGAGGCATCACGATAGAGGCGGATGAACCGGCCCCGATCGTCTTCCCCGATATAGCGGGCCAGATTGGTGGTCACCCCGGCAGCGTCCACGATGGTCCCCCGGGCATCGATCAAACCGATCTGCCTTGCCAGGGCGATGAACTGGGCCAGCCCGCTTCCGCACACCCCTTTGGGAAGGCCACCCCCGACGACGGAGAGCTTCCAGCGATCGTCCTGCAGAGAAACCCCTTCGATCGCTCCGGGCTCCAGCGGCATCCCGCAGGAAATCCCCGCCGCTTCGAAGGCGGGGCCCGCCGCAACCGAGGTGACCAGCCACCCCGCGCCCGTGTGAAGAGCCATCTCGCCGTTGGTGCCGATATCCAGATAAAGCGAAGCCGCACTCTGCGACGGATAGGCATACAGGACCGCCAGCAGGTCACCACCGACATAACCGCTTACCAGGGGAAACAGGTAGAAAGGACAGGGAAGATCGAGGCCCAGTTCGGCCGGATCTAGCGCTTGTCCCTCCCGAAACAGCGGGCGATGCGGAGGGTAGACCAGACTTTCGACGGGAAGGCGGCGCAGCAGATGGGAAATTGCCGGGTTGGCGGCAGCGGCGGCACGGGTCAGTTGGGTACGCTCTATACCGGCCCGCACCAGCAGTTCGGACAGCAGAGTTTCCATCCCTTCGACCAGAAGGGACTGGAGCCGCTCGCCCTGTCCGTCGAGGGCCGCCTCCAGACGCCGGATCACATCGGAGCCCAACACTCTCTGCGGGTTATTGAGCCGCCCTTCGGCCAGAACCGCTCCGGCGGCGTCGACAATCCGCCCGGCCAGGGTCGTCGTACCCAGATCAAACGCCAGATAGTATGTCTCGTGGTTCATGATACGCTACCTCATCGCGGGCGCATTCCAACACCGCAGGGCGGCAGGACTCAGACCTTGTTGACGACAAGACGCGGCAGGAGCTTGCTGACCAGACAGAAAACCTCGTAGGAGATCGTCCCCATCTTGGCCGCCGTCTCCTCGGCCGGGATACAGGCCGCCCCGTCGCCCCCCAGCAGTGTGGCCCGGTCGCCGACCCGGACATCGGGGATATCGGTGACATCGACCATGATCCAGTTCATGCAGACGGTACCGACGACCCGGGCGCGACGGCCATGAATAAGAACCTCGCCCTTGTTGGAGAGCAGTCGGCTATACCCGTCGCCATACCCCACGGGAAGCGCGGCAAGCCGGGTCGGCTTGTCGGCTTTGAAACGATGGCCGTAGGAAATCCCCGTTCCCGGCGGCACCTCTTTGATCTGGCGGATATGCGTGTGCCAGCTCATAACCGGCTTGAGATCGAGCCGTCCCGCAAAATAATCCGACGGCAGGCCTCCGTACAGGACGATGCCGGGGCGGACCAGGTTGCACTCGGGCAGATCGTGGGCAAAAAGAGCGGCGCTGTTTCCCAGATGCACCCAGCGGGGCTGGAAACCGGCTTGGCGGATCTGGGCGAGCATCCGGCAGAAAACCCCGTACTGCTCGGCCGTCAGAGGCGACTCCGGGGCATCCGCAAGGGCCAGGTGGGAGACGACGCCGTCAAGAGCCAGCCCCTGCCAGCCCGACGCTTCCTGCAAGACGCCCACCAGTTCCTCGGGTCGGAACCCTACCCTGCCCATACCCGTATCGAGCTTGAGGTGACAACGGCAGACAGCGCCTGCCGCCAGTGCGGCCTGATTCAGGCGCCTGGCCGCTTCCACTTCGATCAGGACGGGAGAGAGACGATGGGTCAGCAGGGTCGACTCTTCTCCGGGCGAAAACCCTCCGAGAATGACGATGGGCCGTTCGATACCGGCCTGGCGCAGTTGCGCTCCTTCCTCGGCAGAGGCGACACCAAAAAGGTCCGCCCCTTCGTCCTGCAGGCAGGTGGCCACATGCTTGGCCCCATGGCCGTAGGCATCCGACTTGACAACGGCCAGCAGGTGCTTGTCCGGACCGGCCTGCAG
>QKGY01000043.1 GCA_003250235.1 Desulfuromonadaceae bacterium | reverse complement strand
TGCGCCAGGGTCCGGCCCAGCAAGGCGAGTACCCGCTCCTGAATGCTGTTGTGCCGGTAGACATCGAGGAGGGTTTTACCGTTATGCATCAATCGGAACTGGACATCGGGCCGCGCCAAGGCAAGTTTGGTCACAACATCCCCGATGTGGCCCAGCTCGGTTTCTTCGCTCCGCAGAAACTTTCTTCGGGCGGGCAGGTTAAAAAAAAGATTGCGAACCTCGATGGTCGTGCCCGCGGGCATGCCCACCGCATCCGCCCTTTTGACCGTTCCCCCTTCCATATAAATTTCAAGTCCTTCGAGAGAGTCTTTCTCACGAGTCCGAAGGGTCAGACGGGATACGGCGGAAATTGAAGGGAGCGCTTCCCCTCGAAACCCCAGAGTATGGATGTGAAACAAATCCTCGTCACTGCGTATCTTACTCGTAGCATGTCTCTCAAGACACAGAAAGGCATCCTCGCGCCCCATCCCCGAGCCGTCGTCTGTCACCCGGATCAGACTCCGGCCGCCCTTTTCCACGTCGATACGAACAACCGACGCCCCGGCGTCCAGGGCGTTTTCCACCAATTCTTTCACGACGGAAGAGGGCCGTTCGACGACCTCACCCGCAGCAATCTGGTTACACAAACGTTCAGGAAGAAGCTGTATCTTCTGATTCATGGCTCCTCAATATAACAGCCTTTTTCAGCGACAGAAAAACAAACGGCCGGATTTCCCCGGCCGTTGTCGTACTGTTGTCATACACGAACGGAATGAAGACGTCACTTGGCTCCCTGCTCAAGGCTCTCCAGCATACTTTCAATTTCGTCAAGCTCGGCGAGATCATCTTTGGGAGCCCCGCCAGCCAAAGGTTTACTAAGCAAACCCAGATCCCCGGCGACACTGGTGACAATCTTCAAAGTGACACTATCAAGTTTCTGCAGATACGCCTCGAACAGGCAGTTGTCACACACCGTATTGATCAAACGCGGGACCCCTCCCGCGTAACTGTGGATGGCAGCTATCGTATCGGGTTCGAAAAGCATCCTTTTGGCCTTGGCCACCTGGAGTCGATGTTTGATGTAGGCTTCCGTCGCCTCGACGGAAAAGGATTTGAGGCTGAATTTTACGGCAACCCGCTGCGCCAGAGGCTCGTCCAGCTGCAGGCAATCCTCCACTTCGTGCAGGCCGAAGAAGACGATGTTCAGGAGCTTCTTGCCAGGGATTTCCAGGTTGAGCAGCCCACGAAATTCCTCCATCAGTTCCTTGCTGTGAAGCATCTGAGCTTCATCGATGAGAACCACGGCTTTACGGCCTGAGGCCTCGATCTGCAGCAACCGCTCGTAAAGCTGCTTGAGCAAGGCAAGCCGATCCGGTGCCGGCTCTTCCACCCCGAGTTGCATGGCGATGCGCGTCAGGATCCATTCTGCTGTTATCCCGGAATGCACCATGACGAGCAGCGAAGACTCATACTTGTCATCAGGCAGGCTCGCGAGCATGCGCCGGGCCAGGGTTGTCTTCCCGGTACCGACTCCACCGACAATCAGAGCAAGCCCTTTGTTGGAGTCTACAGCGTAGCGTAGCCGGATCAACGCCTGACTGTGCTGGTCACTGTTAAAATAAAAGCGCGCATCCGGGGCATTGGAAAAAGGTTCTCGCTCCAACCCGAAATGTTCACTATAGCTCATCGATCATCCCCCTCAGCCTAACCCATGCTACACGTAGGAGACGCGGTCCTTCTTGCTCCTGGAGATATCGGCCCCCTCATCCGAAGATTGAATCCCGAGTTCCTTGCCAAGAAGGGAGAGTTTTTCAGCGACGTTACGGAAAAAGGAATCGGCAGCAGCCACCTTTTTGAAACAATCGAAGGCTTCCTTGGGTTTACCCCAGACCTCATAGAGCAAACCAAGTTCGTAGTATAGGCTGATACGTTCTTCATCCTCCAGAGACGGGAATGCCAGGCCATTTTTAAAGGTTTTCTCCGCATTTTCGAAAGATCCTTTTTCCGCCAGGCAAATCCCTTTCAGTGTCGTACAATCGACAAACCGGGCCGGGTTTTTCATGGTCTTCTCAAACTCGGCAATGGCATCATCCAGAAGCCCCATCTCCTTGTAGGCAATCCCGAGGTTGTAGTGCGCCTCAGCATCATCCACCTCGATTTGCTGTTCAACCCCTTTTTTGAACTCGGAGAAAACACCGTCAAAGCGGAACCGGTCGGATTCGTCCACGCCGGACAGGCCTTCGGTCGCCTCAAACGCGCCGTCATCCATAATTTCCGCCGCAAGATCAAAATACTCCTCTTCCCCCTTCTCCTCAGGAAGCGCTTCAGCGCGGCGGGACTGGATTTCCTCAAGTTTTTCCCGGGCCTCAAAAAGCGTGGGGTCGGCTTCGATAAGGCGCTGGCAAATCTGTTCGGCTTCATCGAGAAGATCCTGCTGCAGATAGAACTCCGCCTCTTCGAGTTCCGCCTGGCTGTCCATCGCAGGCGCAGTCACCTCCTCGGAGAACTCGTCATCGAAATTGAGTTCCATAAGTCCGGCAATGTCATCGGATGGAGCCTCTTCCATCTGCAGGTCTTCCGGGATAGCCTCTTCTGCGGGAGCCTCCTCAACCTCGAGATCGACGTATTCATCCTGTAGAGTAAGTTCCTCTGCAGCGGATTCATCGTCGATCTCGAGCTCAAGCTCCATATCCATGTCCAGGTCTTCGGAGTCTTCGGCAAGATCAACCGGGAGGGGCTCAACCTCTGCGACAGCATCAAGAGAAAGAGGCTCGATTTCGGCACCGAGTTCTTCGACCTCCTCTACAGATTCGGCGATCTCGTCAAGCTCTTCCAGGGCCTCAATCTCTTCTTCTTCGCCTAACGCCAACTCTTCCGAAACCTCAGGGGCAGCGGACAGGGCTTCGAAATCCGCCGAATCGGAGAGGACATCGAAAAGTTTGTCCCCCTCACCGGTCGCCTCGTAAATGCTGCGAAGAGAATGGGCTACCCGCTTATTGCCAGGCAATGCTTGCTGAAGCGCTTCGTAGAGACTTTTAAGTTCAGAAAGCTTGTCAGCTTCCATGAAGTCGCTCTTGGACTGTTCGAGTGACTCAAGCGCGCGGGCGGCTTCACCGCTGTCGAGACAGGCCCGGGCGTACGCTTCCTGGAGGTTCAGGTCACCGGGGGTGGACTTCAGCAGATGTTGGTAGGTAAGTCTTTCATTTTCAAAATCTTCGGTCGCCCGATAACACCGTGCAAGAATCTGCAGGATCTTGGCATCACCAGGGTTGCTTCTCAGCAGCCCCTTGAGCAGATGGATCCCCTTTTCAGCCTCACCGCGTTGAATCAGTGTGTCGGCGAGACCTGCCTTCATGGAAGGATCATCAGGGAACAGCGGGAGGAAGATTTCGTAGAGTTTGAAGATGCGGGGGTAATCCTTCTTCGCTTCAAGAATCCCCAGGACTTCCTGGAACTCCACCTTGGCCTTGTCACTGTGGTGGTTTTGAACGTAGCTCTCGGCAATCTTGACGCGGATATTGAGGTTTTCCGGTTCAAGTCCCTTCATCTTCTGAAGGACTTCGATGGCCTCACTGAGCATTTTCTGCTTTTCGTAGTAGGCCACCAGATGACGATACTCGGCAAGGGCATTACCGACCAGCCCCTGTTTTTCATTCAACTCGGCCAAACGCATATAGAACTTAGGCTGACTGGGGTCGAGCTTCTGCATCTGCTTGTAGACAGCGATGGCCTTGAGATAAAAACCGCTGTCCGAAAAATGCTTGGCGACTTTTTCATATTCCTCAAGCGCCTCATCGATCATTTTGGCGCGACTACAGAGTTCCGCCAGTTTCTGCCTGTGCCGGATGTCCCTGGGATCGGCTCCTACCAGCTTCTGGTAGTCTTTGATCGCTTTGGCCAACTGGCCTTTCTGGAGGTTTTTTTGCGCGGACGCCAGTAGTTTTTCTTTCATAGACCCTATCGTCACCTAGATCAGTGTTGGAGGTTAAGCACGTACCGCTAACCTAAACTATGACCGTCTGGGCTGTCAAGATTAAAGATTTTAGAATTACCCTTAGAAAACAAATAAGTAGGCGCTATTGCCCCCACATCGCAAACACGCTAAAGCGAGCGTTCCCCAACGCCCTGGTTCCATCGGTCAAAGGCCTGTTTTTTTTCTTCAAATCCGCGTCGTCCCATAAGGGCATAGGTCAATTCTTTACCTTCCTCAACGCCAGGCTGATCGAGAGGATCCACTTCAAAAAGGGCACCGGCAAAAACTGTCTGCACCTCAAAAAGATAGACCAATGCGCCAAGGGATTTGGGTGTCACGGCACTGAGGGTGAGGGTGCAATTCGGTCTGCCGTTACGGGCCAGGGCCATCGCCGTGGCCTTCTGTTCACTACGGATAAGCTCTGCCAGACTTTTCCCTTCGAGATAATCGAGTTCGGGAGCTCCCGGCACTCCAGGAATCGTCAAATCTACCCCATAGTCTTCAAGAGCGATAAACGTGACGACCTTGTCAAAGGGCCCCTCCATGTACAACTGAACCTGGGAATGCTGATCGGTGGTGCCAAGCGCCTTCACCGGTGTCGGGCCAACATGAACAACCTGACCGTCAAGGGCGTTCTTTTTCCCGAGACTCTCGGCCCAGAGCTGCCGGAACCAATCGGCAACATCACGGAGGGCATCGCTGTAGGGCATCATGACAGAGATGGGAAGGCCTTTTCGATAGGCCAAGAACTGGAGAGCCCCGTTGAGATAGGCCGGGTTCTGGCGAAAATCCTCCACGGTGACCCTTTTTTCCATCTCGGCCGCCCCTTCCAGAAGGGCCTGAATATCGACGCCGATGATGGCCAGGGGAAGAAGGCCTACGGCTGTAAACACAGAAAATCGCCCGCCCACTCCTTCCGGAATCGGAAAAGAACGGTATCCTTCTTCCTTGGCGAGGCGTCGCAACGTCCCTTTTTGAGGGTCAGTGATCAGGATGAAGTGACGTTTATAATCCTGCACCGATCGGCCGATCCACTGCCTGGCGATGGCAAACTGGCTCATGGTCTCCACGGTTGACCCCGACTTGCTGATTACCAGAAAAACGGATGTCTCGGGATTCAAGAACTCCAGCGTCTGGAAAATACCTGCCGGATCCACATTGTCCAGGACATGCAGTCGGGGCAGATTATGGCGTTTTTCGGGGGCAAGAAGATTATGATAAAAAGGACGGAGCGCGCGGAAAAGAGCCAGAGTCCCGAGAGCCGATCCACCAATACCCAGAACGACGACATCCTCAAATTCTGCCTTGAGATCAGCGGCTGCACGCAGGATGCTGGCCACCATATCGTTGTCAAAAGGGAGATCGTAAAAAGGCAGGCGACCTTCCTGGCGAGCCTTCATGAGTTGCTGGTGAATGAGACGCGTCCTCGGCTCCAGAGCGTTGAGGTCCGCGTCGTGAATACCTCTCTGCTCACCGACAGCCGCTGCCATCATATTGGTATAATCAAGACGAATTTCCATAATGAACCCTCCGTTGCGGTCGTGTACGTTGAAAATGATGGTTCAGTATGACAAATTTCAAAGTCTTTTCAATCGTGCGACCTCTCCGGGAGACAGAAAGCGGTACTTCCCGACGGGCAGATCCCCCACATCCAGAGAAGCTACACGGATCCTTTTGAGACGGCTTACCGGAAGTCCTACCGCCTCACACATCCGGCGAACCTGCCGATTGCGGCCTTCGTGAATCGTGAGTTCAAACCAGGTGTGATTTCCGGTGCTGCGGATCTTCTCCACCCTTGCCGGCGCGGTCAGACCATCGTCAAGAGAAACCCCTTGAACAAGCCGCTGTTTCGCCGACTCGCCAAGCAGACCTCTTACTCGAACCAGGTAGGTTTTTTCCACGGCATGACGGGGGTGAGCCAGATGGTGGGCAAAGTCCCCATCGTTGGTCAGAAGCAATAACCCTTCGGTGTTGAGATCGAGACGACCGACGGGAAAGAGTCGTGCTCGTACGGCCTTGACCAGATCGGTGACAATGGGACGGCCCTGAGGGTCGTGGAGGGTCGTAACGTAGCCGACAGGCTTGTTCAGAAGGATGTAGAACTTGCGTTCCGCAATATCGACTTTGCGCCCATCGACGGTAACCACATCCTGCGCCGAGGCGACGTCACCCAATACAGCCTTGCGGCCATTTACCGCGACACGGCCATCGGCAATCCACTTTTCCGCTTCACGCCGTGAGGCAAGACCGGCTGCGGCAATAATTTTTTGCAGCCTTTCTGTCATGATGCTATTCAGTCTTCCATGTCATCTTCGGGCCATTTTGCTTCTTCCGAGTCGGAAGCGCCTACATCGGCCACTGCGGCCGAATCGGCATCGAGCATATCGGCGCTCAATTCACTGAATTCCTTCAACGTCGGCAGACTGGAGAGATCGGCCAGACCGAAGAGCTGGAGAAAATCGGATGTCGTTCCGTAAAGCAGAGGTCTTCCGGCAATATCCTTTTTGCCAAGAATGCGAATCAGGTGTTTCTCAAGAAGGGTTTTAACCACCCCGCCCGAGTCGACACCGCGCAGATATTCCACTTCGGCCCGGGTTACCGGTTGACGGTAGGCAATGATGGCCAGGGTTTCGAGAGCCGCGCGTGAAAACCGAAAAGGCTTGTTTTTCTGAAGGCGTCGGATCCACTCGGCATACTCGGAGCGGCTGCGGAACTGAAATCCCCCCGCCACCTCCTGCAACAAAAAACCGCCGTTACGCTGCCGGTACTCCTCCACAAGCTCGTGGAGCGGAACCTTCAGGGATTCCTTGTCCACATCCAGGGCTTCGGCGAGCCGCTCGATCCGCACCGGAGTCTCGGAAACAAAAATCAGACTCTCCAGAATTGGTTTGATTTCAAGAATATCCAAGGGATTCATCTTCCATCGACAATTTGTTGCCATCCACTCCCGCTTCGGAGGGATAGAGCCAGATGGGCCCATAGCGTTCATTCTGCATCAGGCGAACAAGACGCAATTTGACCAGTTCGAGCATGGCCAGGAAAGTGACAACGATTTCATGGCGATCCGGTTTTTCGCTGAAAAGCTCCCGGAACAGCAGATTGTCCCTTCGGGTAAACTGGTCGAGGATCCCGTGAATCCGCTCCGTGACCGAGAGTCGCTCCGCATCCACCTCATGCACAGGCGCCTCGGGATGCTCCTGCAGAAAACGGCGGAAGGCCTCCAGAAGTTCATAGACACCGACGGATTCAAATTCGTTATCTTCGGAGACACCCATTTCCGGCGCGACAAAATCACGAACAAAAATGTCACGATGCAGTTGAGGGTATTCATCGAGAGTCAGGGCGGCATCCTTGTACTTCTGGTACTCCAGAAGTCTGCGCACGAGCTCTGCCCTCGGATCCTCCTCGTCCTCTTCGAGTTCTTCGTCGTCACTGACCGGCAGCAGCATCCGCGACTTGATATGAATCAGGGTGGCTGCCATCAGGAGGAACTCGCCGGCAACATCGAGATTGAGGCTTTTCATCGCATCGATAATCCCCAGATATTGGGCCGTTATCTCTGCCATCGGGATATCGTAGATATCCATTTCGTTTTTCTTGATAAGATGAAGAAGAAGATCGAGAGGACCTTCGAAGTTCTCGATTTTTATCTCATAAAGCATGAGGGGGGATTCTCAGTTACCGAAAAGAAAATGCATGACATACTCCACCACCTTGACCTGCGGACCGGCCAGTTTGCCCACCAGGAACCAGATCACGGGAGAGAGGAACAGACGCCATACGTCGGTGAAAAAGACGATGAAAATAATAATGATGAAGCCGAAAGGCTCCAGACGGGCAAGCATGTTGGCCTGCCGCTGCGGAAGAAGACCTGTCATCACCCGCCCGCCGTCGAGCGGAGGGAGAGGGATCAGATTAAAAACGCCTAGAATCACATTGATCAGCAGGCTGAAGGCCACCATGAGGACCAGAGGCTCGAAAGCCGGCTCGAGAAAGGTCCCCTTGAGAAAAGCCGTCTTGGCCAGGAACCCCATTCCTCGCAGAATCAACGCAGAGATAAGAGCCAGGGTAAAATTGGTCACAGGCCCGGCCAAGGCCACCCAGACCATATCCTGTTTGGGCTGTTTCAAGTTATTGAAATTAACGGGTACGGGACGGGCCCAGCCAAAACCGAAAAAAAGCAGGGCCAGGGTGCCGATAGGATCAAGGTGCTTGAGAGGATTCAACGTGAGCCTTCCAAGTAGACGGGCCGTAGGGTCGCCAAAGCGCTCGGCGACGTACCCGTGGGCCACTTCATGCATGGTAACCGCCAGCAGAGCCGGCACCAGCATAATTGAAATTTTCACAAGAATCTGATCCATATAAGTAGCCGAAATTGAAATAAAAACAAGGCATTTTTAACAGATAGACGCAAGCAAGTCAACAGATCGCTTCCTGTCGTATCGTTTAGCCGTCAGACTAGCGCTTCGTGCTATCCGCTACCCCGTCGTGAGAAATCTTTTTCGAACTAAAGCGATTTCATCCTGACGGGATAGAACCTTCCCGTTCAGACGGGACTCGAGAAGAGCTGCAAAAATCACCTTGTATTCGGGGCCCGGGGCAATCCCCATCATTTTCAGGTCGCGCCCATTCAGTTCCGGCGCAATATCCCGCAACTGGGTAATGAACTGGGATATCCAGCGTCGTACATCCTCCCCGCCTGCCATGGTCATCTGAAAAAGAAGGATCTCCGAGGCAAAGGGCTTCAGCCAGCGGTAGAGTTCACTGTTTTTGGGCAATGCCCGGCGAATGCGACGCCTCTCAAGGACCTGGAGCACCCGAAACGCCTCTTTGCGCTGCGTGATGAATATCTCCTTCAGGCGATCCGAGATTTCAAGGCGTTCACAGAATACGCGAACAGCCGGATAATCCAGTTCGCCGAGAACGCAAAGAAAGTAGACCTGCCAGGATTCAATCCTCTCCCCCGTATAGAGGAGCTCGAACCAGTTCAGAACACGGGCCGCATCCTCGAAGTAATGACGGACCCGGTCGGTAATCTTCAAAGAGGGATGCAACTGGCGCAGCAGACCAAGCTCTTCCATACGGGTCAAGGCCGGCAGCGGTGAAGTTTCCTTTAAAACGATAACCAGCTCATTGAAGATTCTCCGCCCCCCCGCCTTGGTGAGAAACCCCATGCGTACGGCACTCTGCAGCAGATGCTGCGTATGCACTCCGAGATGAAACCCCAGGCGCTGTTCAAAACGGATCGCCCGGAAAATCCGCGTCGGATCCTCTACGAAGCTTAAACTGTGCAGCACGCGTATGGCTTTTTCCTTCAGGTCCCGCTGGGCTCCGAAGAAATCCAGCAGTTCGCCATACTGACCGTTATTCAAGGCGATGGCGAGGGTATTGATGGTAAAATCGCGACGGTAGAGATCGAGCTTGATCCCCGCATGTTCCACCTGGGGAAGGGCCCCCGGCGTGGCGTAGTACTCCATGCGCGCTGAGGCCACATCCAGTTTGAAACCGTCCGGGAAAACCAAGACGGCCGTTCCGAACTTCTTGTGGGGACGCACCCTGCACCCATGGACCCTGGCGCAGGCGTTGGCAAAGGCAATGCCGTCTCCCTCGACCACAATGTCGATGTCGAGGTTCTCTTTCTGCAGAAGCAGGTCGCGGACAAACCCTCCAACCGCAAAGATGCTCACCTTCAGATCGTCGGCAATTTGTCCGAAGCTTCGCAGACGCTCCAGTATCGTCTCCGGAAGCTGATCGGCGAGCATGCGCTCGACGCGCCTCTTTTTGAGACCGCCTCCGCCAATTCCCGCCTCGACGAGTTCGCCACCGGTCCGAAGAGCCCTCGCGCCCGAAACCATGTGGCGCAGAAGGTCGGTACGCGTGATGGCCCCGACGAGTTTTCCGGAGGAAACGACGGGAACGAACCGGACATTGTGTTCGACCAGTTGCTCCTGAAGAAAAGCCAGGGGGGTACCGGGGTCCACTTCCAAAAAATCTCCGCTCATGTACTCTTTGACCGGTTGATCGGCTAAGCCATGATGAACGGCCCGGTCTACGAGCTGTCGCGTGATGATCCCGACAACCTTCTCCCCTTCCATGACGGGAAGAGCATTGATGTTGTAGCGGGCAAACAGGCCGCGTACGTCCCGGATAGACGTATTCTGGCTAACCGTCTTGACCGGAAAGGACATCAGATGACGGGCTTCCCATTGAGGCTGAATAAGCCTCTGCAATACGGAAGGAATGCGATCGATGATTTCGAGCAGAGTCAGGTCTCGGAGGGTGCAGGACGCCGCATAGGCATGACCGCCGCCACCGAACTCGGCGAAAATCTGCCCCATATCCACCTCGGGAATCCGCGAGCGCCCCACCATAAAGATGCGTCCACCCATGCGGACCACGACAATCAGGGCATTGACCCCTTCTATATCCATGAGCTTGTGAGCCAGAACGGCCAAGTCCCCCACGAAGTGATCCACCGATGCCTGGGCTATGGTGACCTCTACGCCGTTGACATTGAGAACGGATCGGGATTCCAGAAGATCGTGCAGGAGGGCAACCTGCCCCGACGTCAGTTCCTGGGAGAGAAAGTCGGAAACAATGTTGAGCGCGGCGCCATGGGTGAGAAGGAAGGCTGCAGCCTGATAATCGGCAATCGTGGTCGAGGAGAACTGCAGACTGCCGGTATCCTCGTACAACCCGAGCATCATCATGGTGGCTTCTGCGGGGGTGGGAGCAATCCCTCTTTCCCTGAAGATTTCCGT
>QKGY01000020.1 GCA_003250235.1 Desulfuromonadaceae bacterium | reverse complement strand
CGAAGTAGTCCTGCAGCAGGGGTTTGTAATCAGGGTGGGCGCATTTATTGATGATGAGCTGTGCCCTATCTCTGGGGCAAAGTCCGCGCAAGTCGGCCAGTCCCTGCTCGGTAACGAGGACGTCAAGGTCGTGTTCCGTGTGATCCACATGCGAAGCCATGGGGACGACGCAGGTAATCCCTGTCGGATCGGTTTTGCTGGGACGTGCCGAAGGCGTATGCATGATGGAGAGGAAGGCGTTTCTCAGGAAGTCTCCCGAGCCGCCGATGCCGTTGATCATGCGGGTGCCGCCGACCAGGGTCGAGTTGGCATGGGCATAGATGTCGAATTCGACTGGGGTGTTCATGGCGATGCACCCGAGGCGACGGATCGGCTCAGGGGCGTTGGCAATGGACAGCGGCCGCATAATGACTTTGCTGGTGTATTTCTCCCAGTTGGCGTAAAGCCGCTCGAATCCTTTGTTGGACAGCGACATGGATACGGTGGAGGCAAAGTCGAGCTTGCCGGAGTCGAACAGGTCCAGCATGGTGTCCTGAAGCACTTCCGTCCAGACCTTCAAGCCGGAGAACGGTCCCTTTGCCAGGCCACCTACGACGGCATTGGCGATGCTTCCAACGCCCGACTGCAGCGGAAGGAGATTTTTGGGCAGGCGTCCCATTTTGACTTCGGTCTGGAAGAAATCCAGGATATGTCCGGCGATCGCTTCGGAGGTTTCATCGATTTCGCCGAAACCGCGCCCATTGTCGAGCCTTTTGGACTCGATGACGGCGACGATCTTTTCCGGGTCGCACTTCACGTAAGGGCTGCCTCCGCGATCATCTACTCGGCTGATCAGGAAGGGAAGGCGATTAGGCGGATTGACGGGGTCGATGATGTCGTGCAGCCCTTCGTAGGAAGGCATCGCCGTGTTGACTTCGATGATGATCTTTTCGGCGACCTGGAGGATTTCGGGAACCGCACCGCAGGAGCTGGTCAGGGCCAGGCTGCCGTCTTCCGTGATAGCGGAAACTTCGATGATGGCGATATCGATTTTCCCGCCGGAATCCTTGGTGTAAAAACCGTAACCGAGATCCTGGGCGAACATGGAGAGATGTTTGTCTCCCATGCGGATCTTTCCGGTATTGATTCCTTTTTGGATGTTTTTCCCTCCCTGTCTGGTAAGGCCAGCGGCGGTCGATCATGTCCAGAGAGGCCCAGCGGTCCTCGGTCTCTACGCCGACGGACGCACCGATAAACAGGTTGAAGCGGAGCTTGCCCTGAAGATTGTTCTTCTCGACGTAGTCGGCCAAGGCGATAGGCACTTCTTTCGGATATCCGGCGGGGGTGAAGCCCGACCAGCCGAGGCTCATGCCGTCTTTGAACATGGGGATGACTTCCTCGGTTTTTACCACTTTGGCCAGAAGGGATGGGCGTCTGACCCGCTCTGCTAATGTTGCCATCGTTGTCTCCTTAATGAAATGGCCCGGTAGTGCCCCGCAGGTGTACTCCGGGAGATTGTGCTATTGCAGAATTACAGGGAGGGGAGGTCCTGGCTGTAACGGTTTGTCGTATGCCTAAAAATAGAAAAAGCCAAGAGCGACTCTTGGCCGGGTGTCTCTGATGGACAGGGATACCATGGGCGGTATATTGTATACAATATGGGAAAATGCGAAGTCAAGTAAAAAATACTATTTTAAGTACCATCGGGACACTAAAAAACCCTTTCGATGAAGAAAGGGTTTTCGGTGTTTCTGATATCCGCTTATTGGCCCAGTTTTTTTAACAACTTTTGGGCTTTAGGGGCATATTCGCTTGTCGGAAACTGGGTTAGCAGGGCGTTTAATGAATCTACCGCCTTTTCTCTCTGACCCGCCTCCTTGTAGGCTTGCCCGAGCAGATAGAGATCGCGGTCTTTTTCGTAGTAATGACCGGGATAAAGGACGTAAACACCCTCGAGCCGTTTGATGGCCGCTTCATAGTGCTCGGTTCTCATGTAAAAATTGCCGACGTAGATCTCATGGGCCACCAGCTCGTCCAGACAGCTTTGCCGATACTGCTCGACCTTGGCTTTTTGAGGGAAGTCGGGATAAGACTTCAGAAGGGTATTGAATGTGGCCAGGGCGTTTCGCGTGGCGGTCTGGTCCCGGTCGAGGGAAAGAATCTGCTGGAAATAGGACTTGCCCAACTGGAATAAGACCGTGTCGGTCTGGGGATAGGTCGGATGCTGTTTGAGAAAATCCTCGTAACTGACGGCCGCTTCGACATAATCCTTGTTTAGAAAGTGGGCTTCAGCGATCTTCAGTTCGGCCAGCATGTTCAGCTCCGGGGAATAAAAGATCTCCCGAACTTTTTCCCAGGATTTTATGGCATCGTTGTACTGCCCATCGTCGAAGTACTGTTCGCCTTCCTGAAAGTATTCCGCCGCCGTTTTTTCATGAGGCACTTTGGAGCTGCATGCGGCCAGCACGATCAGCAACAGAGGCAGCCAGAGGAATTTCTTCATGGGTATGGATCCTTGATGTGTCTTTGCGCAATGAATGGCATACCGGAGAAACCCCGCGGATACTCCGGAGGCAAACAACTTACGGGATGCGCAGGGTTTTGTCAATCGCCAAGACGGTCATCGAAACGATCCCTTGGCAGGGTAGCCTCTGTCGGAGACATTCTCGGATCAGTAAAAAAATCAGAGACCTTCCGCCATGTTGGCTTTAAGTTTGTTGAGAGCGTTTTTCTCCAGTTGCCTGATTCTTTCGCGGCTGACTCCGTAGGTGTCGGCAAGATCCTGAAGGGTCTTCGGCGTTTCCGCAAGAATGCGGTCACTTATGATCTGTCGTTCCCTGTCGTTAAGGTGTTCCATGGCCTTCCGGACTTGGTGTGTACGTTGGCTTTCCTCTTCATGCTGAAGGAGCAGTTCCTCCTGATTGGCGCGCTCATCCGCCAGGGTGTCCATCAGGGTGTAGTCATCCCCCTCAATGAGTTCGAGATCGAGCGATGCGTCACGGGCAGACATCCGCAAGGCCATTTCCTCGACATCTTCGTCGCGCACCTCCAGTTCGCGGGCAATCTCCTCGGATTTACCGCCTCCTGAAATTCTTTGAAGCGTGTTTCGCGTCTGGTTGAGTTTGAAAAAGAGTTTCTTCTGCGCCTGTGTGGTGCCTATTTTTACCAGGGACCAGCTGCGGATGATGAAATTATGGATATACGCCCGTATCCACCAGACGGCGTAGGTAATCAGGCGGATACCGCGATCCGGATCAAATTTTTTGACCGCCATCATCAGCCCGATATTCCCCTCCTGGACCAGGTCGGCCATTTTCATGCCATATCCGCGGTATTCGTTGGCGATCTTGACAACAAAGCGCAGATTCGCGCAAATCAGCTTGTGCGCAGCCTCCAGGTCATTCTTTTCCTGAAAGCGGGTAGCCAGGTGATGTTCCTGGTCGCGGTCCAGAACCTCGAAGGTGTTAATCTGGGCCATGTAATGGTCGAACGAGTCGGCAACAACAGGCAAGCTCAGGGTGCTCATGGTCGCAAACCTCTTTCTTTCTTTAATTTCAGACTATTAGCACTCTTGTGGCAAGAGTGCTAATAGATATATCAAATCGCATACATTTGTGCAAGTGCCATCCTGGCAAAATCCCCTGCGCAAATACACAGTACGGGGCACAACTCGTTGATGGTTGACAGGGTATCTCTGGAAACCCATAATGGGCAGGTTCCAGGGCCGCTTTGGCGAACGTGCTCATTCATTTGTCGAGATCCTTTCATGCAAATTCTCTATATTGGTTTGTTCGGGGGGCTGGGGTGCCTGGCCCGCTACTTCGTATCGGGCTGGACGTACCAGCTTTTCGGTCGTGGTCTGCCTTACGGCACCCTGGTAGTGAATGTGGCCGGCTCATTTCTTCTCGGCCTGATCATGGAGGGAAGCCTGAGAAGCACCCTGCTGTCCCCAGCGGTACGAATGGGGATCACGGTCGGATTTATGGGGGGATTTACCACCTTTTCCACCTTTTCCTATGAGACGCTGCGTCTTCTCGAGGAGGGGAGTTTTGTTCAGGCCGGTGCGAACATCCTGTTGAATGTCGGAATCTGTCTGGTTTTTGCCGGCCTGGGCATTGCCCTGGCCCGTCAGTTATAGGGGGAACTATGCCCAGTCTTGAAGGGGAACAGATCCTGATGCGGATTTTTGTCGGCGAGAGTGACCGGTGGGAACGGCGGCCTCTCTATGAAGCTCTGGTGGAGCTTTTTCGTCAGGAGGGATTCGCCGGCGCCACGGTTCTCAAAGGTGCCATGGGGTTTGGAGCGAGCAGCATCACCCACACGGACAAGGTTTTGCGCCTTTCATCGGATCTCCCCGTAGTCATTGAAGTGGTTGAAAGTCAGGAAAAAATCGATGCGATTCTCCCCCGTCTGGACGCCATGCTGAAGGGTGGGATGATCACCCTTGAGAAGGCCCGCGTCATCCGTTATTTCGACCAAACCTCCAAGTAGATGAGTTTTTCATGTTGAACCGATTTCTCAAACTGATCAGCGGCGAGGAGCCTTCTCGCAAGGCATCCGGAAGCCAGGAGCGCATCCAGGTGGCAACCTGCGTCCTGCTTCTGGAGCTTGCCCAGGCGGACAGCCAGTTTCAGCCGTTGGAAGAAACCCTTATCAAAAATCTCCTTCAGAAAAAATTTTCCCTGTCTCAAGAGGCGACGGATGACCTCATCGCCCTGTCTCAGGAACGCCTGAAGGAGAGCTTAGATCTTTTCCAGCATGTCCGTTTGATCAACGAACATTTCAGCCGCGAGGAAAAACTGGAGATTGTCGATGTCCTCTGGCGTATCGTTTATGCCGATGGCGTTCTCGACCGCTATGAAGACGCTCTTATGAGGCAATTGACCACCCTGCTCAGACTCTCCCCCAAAGACATGATTGCGTCCAAAATCAAGATACTTGAGGAATCCCGGAACGAAAAGGGATGAGGAACGATGAATCCTCAGCTGCCGCACATGGCGTCCTGGGCGCACCAGTTCGTTGGTGAAATCCTTTCCGAAGGGGATCTGGCCATCGACCTGACGGCAGGGCAGGGCAAAGACACTCTGTTTCTGTTCCGTTCCGTGGGAGTGAAGGGCACGGTGATCGCCTTCGACATCCAGGAGCAGGCCCTGCAGAACACGGCCCGGCTTTTGAGGGATGCCGGTGCCGAGGTGAAAAATACGCCCGCTGGATGCCGGATTGGCGGGGATGAGCCGGGCGTGTGGCTGGTTCATGCCAGTCATGCCCATTTGGGGGACTGGGTATCGGGCACGGCCCGGGCGGTGGTGGCCAATCTCGGCTATCTGCCGGGGGGGGACCCGAACCTGACCACCGCTCAGGATTCGACCCTGGCTGCCGTGGAGCAGGCCCTGGAGATTCTCGCTCCCGGCGGGCGCCTGGTGATCGTGGCTTATGTCGGTCATCCCGGGGGAAATGAGGAAGGCGCGTGCGTTGTCCGCAGGCTGGGGCAGCTCTGCTCGCGTACATGGTACGTTTTGAAACTGGAGGTGGGCAACCGGCACGAAGCGCCCTTTCTCATGGTCGCGGAGCGGCGACGATGAGCTTCTGGAGAAGGTGAAACACGGAAGGCCCGGCATTTTTGCCGGGCCTTCCGTGTTTCCGGGGTCGGGAATCCCGCGAGTTATTTCGGAATAACGGTGCAGCAGGTGATGTCCACACGGCGGTTCTTCTGGCGTCCTTCCGGCGTTGCGTTGTCCGCTACGGGCTGGGTTTTGCCAAATCCTTTGGCTACCAGCTTGTTGGCATCGATATGGAATTTGTCGATCAGGTACTGGCGCACGCTCTCAGCCCGGCGCTGGGAAAGCTGCAGATTGTAGTCGTCATCGCCGACATTGTCGGTATGGCCTGCGACAAGAATCTGCGGGGCGGGGTATTTGCGGATAAAGGCAGCCGCCTCGCCGAGCTTGTTGTGATACTGGGGACGAATATCGGCTTTGTCGGTGTCAAACTCGATTTGCAGCGTGAAGGTGAGAACGCAGCCGTCCTCGTCGACCATGACGCCGGGCGCCGTGTCGGGGCATTTATCGCGGTAATCGAAGACCCCGTCGCCATCGCTGTCTTTGGGGCAACCTTTGGTGTCGACGGGGGCACCGAGGGGGGTGTCGGGGCATACGTCAAGATAATCGGCAACGCCATCCTTGTCGCTGTCAATCGGGCACCCCCTCTCGTTGACTTTCACCCCTTTCGGGGTGTTGGGGCAGGCGTCCTTGTCGTCGGCAACGCCGTCGCCGTCACTGTCGCGCGCCGGCATGGCCTTGGGTTTGGGTCCCAGCTGGAAGAGGACCCCTGCGGTATAGATCAGGTTGCTGTAGTTGTCTTCAAAGCCGATCACGTGCCGCACGTCTCCGCGCAGGGCGACGTCGTCAGACAGGAAATATTTCAGACCGCCGCCGTAGTTGACATTGAATTCCTCGTCAGAAGGCCCGGTGGACGGATCCAGGGTCAGTTGCCCCAAACCGGCGGCTAGGTAGGGGACAAGGCGGTTTTCCGGCATGAAGTGATACAGGCCGTCCAGTCTCACCAGAAATCCGTTGACGTCGACATTGCCGGTATCGCTTTCGGCATCAATGGCATTCAGCGCGAGTTCCGCCGCCCAGTTTTCCGTCAGGTTGTATCCTGCGGCAAGGCCGACAGTCAGGGAATGATCCAGGTTCTGATCTCCTTCGAAGACATACCCGCCGATCATGGGAGAAAGGGTCAGGGCTCCAGCTTTGTTCTGGGCCGGAGCTTGCGTTGCGCCGCAGGCGAGAACAAGCAAGGCGATCAGGGTTCCGTAACACCATTTTTTCATTTCGATACCTCCTGAATAGGCTGATAAAGATCGAACCGGCCGTAAAGCGGTCGGTTCGAACAGCTTTCAGGATAGCAGCGGAACGGGGAAGTGCAAGGTCTTGAAAAGGAGTTTAACAAACGGCACATGCGCTCAGTCGTCCGAGCTGTACATCCGTCGTGCCATGGACTCGTTGATCAGCAACGCGCCGAGGATCAGCCCTCCTCCGACCAGAAGGCGGGGGAGGTTGACGGTTTCATGGAAAAACAGCGCCGAGCAGGCAACAGCCAGGGGGACTTTGAGATTGTTCAGAATGGCCAGAGCGCCGGCGTCGACCATCTTTGCTCCGTAGTTCCACAGAAAAAAGCAGATTCCCGAGGCGAGTACGCCCAAATAGACCAGAGTAAGTCCCTGTTTGAGCGTGATCGCGGGCAAACTCAATCCCATCGAAAATCCGGCTGCGAGCAGGGTGACGGCTGTTGCCCCGACATATAATAGGGCGAAAATTTCCCGGTCTTTGAGTTTTGAATTTTCCCGCAGGAGCCGTCGATAGGCGAGCTGTCCGAAAGCGAAACAGAGGTTGGCGCCCTGGAGCAGGAAAAAGCCGAGGCGCAGATCCTGCTGATTGACGTCTTTGTAGACGATGATACCCGTTCCGATAATGGCCAGTAACGCTGTCAGCAGAAACAGCGTGTGGAATCTGCGGGTCAGCAAGTCATGGAGGAGCGTCACATATAGGGGAGTGAAAATGGTGAAGAGGGCGACCTGGTAGGCCTTGAGGAACTGGAAGGAGTAGATGTAGGCCAGGTACATCAGCCCGTACTGGATGGCGCCGACGGCAATCAGTTTCCAGCTCAGCGAACGCTTCAGGCCGTTCCAGCGGAAAAAAGGCAGAAAGACCAAAAGGGAGAGAAGCATGCGGGCAAAGGCCACGAAGTTGGAGTCGAGCCCGGTCAGGTTGCCCTTGATCAGCCCGAAGGAAAAAGCCCAGATAAAAGACACAAGCAGCAGGTAAACCATGAAACGCACTCCCCAATGACGGAATAGGCGCATCGATGCGCTGCTGCCTTATAGCACAGGTGGGGGCGGGGTTCAATCAACGGGCATTAATGGAGTCTGCCGTAAAAGCATTTACCGCAGATATGCCGGTTCGAGAAATTGGGGGTCGAGGGATTCAGCCGTTTTGAGCGCGACACGGATGGCATTGTCTTCGGCGGCCTTTTTGCGGGCGAGGACGACCGATTCGCTGCTGGTGCGATCGGCCAGAACGGCACAGACGCAGGCACCGGCGAAGCCATAGACCCCGGCCATCTTGAACAGGGTTCCCGCCTCCATCTCGTAGTTGAGGATGTTGAGATGGCGGTACTCGTCATTGATCCCCTGCAGGTGCCTGAGCAGATGCGGGTTGGCTGAAGAGAGGGTGCGTTCCTGACCCTCGTAAAACGTGTCGACGCTGGCCGTGACCCCCAGATGCCAGGGGATGTCCAGCTCGCGTGCCGCCTCGACAAGAGCGAGCGTCAGGAAAGGGTTGGCGGCCGCCGGGTACTCGACCGGGGCGATATCGGCCGCTGCCCCCTGGCGGCACAGGGCCGCCCGGGAGATGACCAGGCTGCCGACCTCGACGTCATCCTGCAGCGAGCCGCAGGTTCCCACGCGGATCATCTGCCGGATACCCAGGGAAAACAGCTCGTTGACGACGATGCTCAGCGATGGCGCTCCCATGCCGCTGGTCGCGGCGATGGCTTGGCGGCCGTTTCCCAGGGTTACGAGATAGCTGTTCAGCCCCCGGCGGGTTGAGAGTTCCTTTTCGCAGCGAACCCCGACGGTCTCCAAGGCCATGGCGCGCGTCCGCTCCGGAGCCCCGCACAACAAGGCGAGTTGCGGCTGAGAATCCCCAAGATCCCTCGGTCCGAAGCCGAGATGGTACTTGACGTCCGTTTCACCCATGGGTTTCCTCATCCTCCTGTTTGCCGTGATCTCCGTTTGCCGCAAAGGCCTCCGGCAAAAGAGCCTTCAGCGTGGTTTCGCGTCGGGTGCTTCCCGCGCACAGGCAGATCACGACGGCCTCTGCGGCGAACTCGGCCAAGACCTGCCGGCAGGCTCCGCAGGGTGGGGTGGGGGTCGGCGTCGGCGTGTAGACAGCGACCGCGGTAATACGCCTCTCTCCGGCACCGATGGCCCTGGCTACGGCATTGCGTTCGGCGCACAGGGTCAGTCCCAAAGACACGTTTTCCACATTGCACCCGGCGTAGATGGCCCCGCTGCCGGTAAGCACCGCGGCACCGACCGGAAAGCCGCTGTAGGGGCTGTAGCTGTGCCGAGCCGCGTCGCGGGCCGACTGCTCAAGCTGCGCTTTTTTTTCTACAGAGATTTCCATACGATGGCTCCATGCGCTCAGAGCTTTGCCAGATAGTGCTGGTGATACTCTTCCGCCCGGTAGAAGGTCGAGGCTGGCTCGATAGCCGTGACAATGGGGCGGTATCGGAAAAAACGCGACTGCTGCTGTTCCTGAAGAGAGGCCTCGGCCTGCTCCTTCTGTGCCTCGCTATGGTAAAAGATCACTGAACGGTATTGGCTCCCCACATCGGGACCCTGTCGGTTGAGCGTGGTCGGATCGTGGATCTGCCAGAAAACCTCCAACAGATCCCGGTAACTGACTACAGACGGGTCGAAGGTGAGACTGACGCTCTCCGCATGGCCGGTGGTGTCGGTGCAGACCTCTTCGTAGCCGGGATTTTCCGTGTGTCCTCCCGTATAGCCGACTTCGGTGGACAACACCCCCTTAACCCGTCCGAAGGCCGCTTGCACTCCCCAGAAACATCCGGCCGCGAAGGTGGCCGTTTCCGTCAAAGTACTCATGGCGTCTCCTTTGGCTGTGAACGCCCGATGGTATGGCGGGCCGCCCTCGAAAGATTCTTCACGACAAGGCCGTAGGATTCATCGATCATGGAAAGGATTTCCTTCTCCGGGATGGATCCGTCGAGGATCACCGTATTCCAGTGGCGTTTGTTCATATGATACCCCGGGAGCACGGCCGGGTAAAAGGCCCTTTGTCCCACGGCCTTGTCGGGGTCGCATTTAAGGTTCATGCGCAAGGGGGCGGCCGAGAGGAGAATCAGGGCGAACATCTTCCCGGCCACTTTGACGACCAGCGTCTCGGGTCCGAAGGGGAAATCCTCCTCGGCGCCATTGAAGCTCTGCAGGTAATGTCTCAGGGTTTCAAGGGGCAACACCGTGCATCTCCGTAATCGGCTTTGTCAGTGGCTGGTGGTGTGGCGTTCCAGGGGCTTTCCTAAGATCACCAAATCTCTGTGCGTCCCTTCGAAATCGGCAATACCCGGAAGGTAGCCCCACTGCTGAAAGCCCAGCAGGTTGAAGAGCTTGAGGCTTGGGGCGTTGTGGGCGAATACGAAGGCCAGAACGTTGAAAATGCCGAGCCGGGGGGCTTCAGCCAGGGCTGTGTCGATCAGGGTGCGTCCATAGCCGCGCTGGTGACAGGCCGGATCGACATAAACGCTGATCTCCGCCGTTTCATGATAGGCCGGGCGATGATAAAAATCCTGCAGACTGACCCACGCAGCGACCCGCCCCTCGTCTTCGAGAACCCATATCGGACGCCGTTTCGGGTCGTGGTCGGCAAACCAGCTCAGACGGTCCTGGACCGAAACGGGTGAGGTGTCGGCCGTGGACTGCCGTCCGGGTATGGAGGTGTTGTAGATCCGGACGATGTCCGGCAGATCATCGAGGGTGGCAAGACGGATAAGCATGAAACCTCCGGGAGGCAAAAAGTGTGGCGCATGCTGGTGGTTTGTTAAAACCGGATATAAGCGTACCCCTGCAACTGCAGGTCGATAAGGCGCGAGTAGGCGCCTGGGACCAGCCGGATACCGGGGAGCAGTTCCTCGTCCAGCCAGCCGTATTTTTCCATGGTCTGACGGCACATGTCGATTTCCACCCCACGCTCTAGCAGCTCGCGGATGATCGCCGTATTGGGGTTTTGGGCAGTCACGTTGGCAAAATGACGGTAGGGTTCATCCTGAAGCAGCCAGTAGCCTGCCTCGCCATGGACGACGACAATCACATGGACCTGGTCGCGGGGGATTCTCTGGCTGTCATAGGTGTCCATGAGGGTTTTGACATAAGCCAATCCCTTGCCGACCCCGCCGACCCAGTCGTCTTTGCTGATCTGATAAACGGCGCGGATGTTTTCCCGGACCACAAGAGGGATCAGGGTGGCCGGGGCGGGCGATTCGCCCGCCTTTGCGGTAACGGGAATGAGTGCGGCCAGAACCAACAGGAGGGCGGCAATCGTTTTCATGGGGGCTGTTCTCCTTGTGAAACCGCTAATTCCGGCAGCAGAAGTGCAGGTTGAAGGGGTCTTCGGGGATGGCTTCGACGGCAACGCGCGTAAAGCCCGCCTGGTGCAGCAGTTCGACCGCCTGTTCCTGGCCCCACATCATACCCAGGCCCGCGCCGCCGTCGAGCAGCCCCACGGGCAGGCAATGCAAAAGGCTGACGGTATAGAGGAACGGACCCATGGGGTGCTCGCGATTGTCATAGGGATCGGTGTGCGCGGCAATATCGATCATGCTGAACAGCCCGCCGCCGGCCAGCATGTGATGGACGCTTCGTAGCGCTTCCAGAGGACGCCTCTGGTCGTGGATGGCGTCAAAAGCCAGGATGTAGTCGAAGCTCTCGCGCCATTCGGGGAGCCCGTCCAGTCCGGCGGCGTCAAGGCAGAGAAACCGCACGTTGTCGAGACCGAGCTTTTTTGCCTCCTCCCTTCCGGAGGCCAGGGCGTTTTCGTCGATATCGATGGCCGTGAACCGGCTGTCGGGAAAGGCCCGGGCCATCAGGACCAGGGCGACCCCCTCGCCACAGCCGAAATCGCAGACCCGGATGCCATGTTGCAGGCGTTCGAGAAGCCGGCCGCCGTCGACGGAAGGGAGGAAGGTGTCGAGCAGCACCTGCCGGTGCTTGTTCTCGGCCAGCTCGGCCATGAACGCCTGAAATCTGGGGTAGCAGTCGTAGGGGATGCCTTCTCCGGAGGCGAAGGTGCCGATCAGCTTTTCCATCGAACAGGTGGTG
>QKGY01000334.1 GCA_003250235.1 Desulfuromonadaceae bacterium | reverse complement strand
AGAAAGACCCTCTCCATGGCGGTCTTGACCTGTGAAGGTTCCCCCATGTCAATACGATCGGCGCTCATCACCTTGTTCACCAGATAGGTCATCTCCCAGCAGGAAGCATCATCCAGCCCTGCGGCCAGAATCTCTGCGAGAAGAGCCCCCGGCGTGGCAGCGGTCATCACAAAGGACGGCGGCACGACCCCTTCCTCGGCCACGCGAATCTCCTTGGTCTCCTCCGCTTGGATCGCAAACGTCTCAGGCGCCTGATACGCATAGATCCCGAGAGATTCGAACGCATCGGGAATGCCCAAATCCTGAAGCCGGCGGCAGCGGCTCTGGTAGGTCTCCTCCTCCAGGACAGACTCCGACTCCCAGCGTACCGCTTCCATCAGACGGGGATAAAATTCCGGCTGGAGCCGGCGAATAATATCCAGAAACAGGCCCACGATCTTAGCGCTTTCCGAATCGGCAAAATCGAGTTCATAGCCGCCGTCGCGGAAAATAGCCTCCTGCATGGCATCGTCATCCTCAAAGGCCTCAAGCCCCTGGGTCACGGTGACGAATTTTTTCAGAATCAGCACCAGCAGATGAAGGTCGAGTCCCAGAGCGGTACGCAGCACCTGCTGCTCATTGTCCGTATCGAGAATGACCGCCAGCCAGGAGAGCGCGGCGTCCGCCTTGATCTGATCCCCTTCCCAGCAGTCCAGGTCGAAAAATGCCGTCAGTTGTCGGGAGGACACCAGCTCGACCAGCTCGGTCGACTCGTCCAGCCCCCTCTCCCGGATCAGCATGTAGACATCCTGAATAGGAAGCTTGCGAACAATCGCCTTGGGATCCCTGGCCTCGAACAGGAGCTTATATTTCTGCCCCCCTTGGGCCCTGCGAATGATTTCCATTCGCTCCTCCGGGCTCAACAGGTTGAATTCCTTGGCTGTGATGGACCTTGACTCGCGCAGCAACGTCAAATGTCCCACTTTTTTCTGTTTCGGAAGCTCGATGTCCGCCATGAGACTTAACTCCTTGAATAACGCCTATATTTTCGGGTTCGACACTGTAATGCACCGCGCCTGTTTGGTCAAGAACGGATTAATGCCGTGATTTCGCTGCCACCACCGTGGTCAAAAGACAAGTTCTTATGGCAGGCCTGCAACACCTGGGAACATCGCAACTTTTCCTACCGTTTTACTTGATTATTAAAAGGAATTTTTTCATTCATTTATGCCAATATGTAAAATTCCATCTATTTAAGCATTTAATCGTAAGATGAACCCAATCGGGCTCCAATGGGAACGCGTTAATTTGCCTAGCATTAAAATTGGCAATCGTTTTGCTAACCACAGCGTCATCGTAAACTTTGGCGGCCAGCCCGGCCGGAAAGGAGGATTCTGACAATCCCTTCGGGCTCAAACAAATGAATAATGACTCTCGACGCCAGGAGAAACAAATGAAGAAACGTTTAACCGGATACGGCTCTGCCGTAACAGCCTGCCTCACTTTACTCTTTTTATTTATCGTAGCCCATCCAGCCCTTTCCGCGGACCGGGGGATTGACATGTTTGTCAACCCCGATCCAGTAACGATCGGCAATACAGCCCGATTCGTCTGCAATGCCACCGGAGAATGGAAAAACGGTTTACGCTCGGCAAACATCACGATTTACAATTCCTACGGAACAAAAGTGGTTGACCGCCAATCCATGGCCCGCAACAATTACCAGGCCACTTACGACTACACGATTGCCGACAACCAGAATGCAGGATCCTGGGAATTCAGCTGCACCCTGCGAGACAATGAGCGCAATAGCCTGACCAAAAGCGCAACCTTCCAAGCCATCGAAGCCATCAGCAGCGGAAATTCGACGACGGGAGGAACCAATACGGGAACCGGATCCGGCACCGTAGATCTCGGATCAGCCACCTCCGGTCACGAATCGATCACCGCCTACAATGGTCCGGCTACTTGCATCGCCTGCCATCAGGATGCCGCACAGCAGATGCTCGGCAGCCTGCATATGAAATGGGCCGGTCCTACCCCGGACCTGACAAACAACACCGGCGAAGAGCTGGGCAAAGGCAACAAGGGGATCAACACCTTCTGTACTTATGCCCCCTCTTCCAAGGGTGCCTGCTACGGCTGTCACGTACGGTCTGACGGCAATAGCCCCAATCCGCCGAGCGTTGAGGATGTCGATTGTCTGATGTGCCACAATGACACCTATCAGCGTAAGTTCGTCACTGACCCAAATACCGCTCGGACCGTCACCAACGTCAATGGTGAAACCAAGACCTATGTCTTCGGCCTCGAGCTGCCCAACGGCGACATGGTGACCGAGCCTGACTTCGCCGCCATGCCCGCCGGAACAACCCTGGTAGGCCTGGCACGTAACGTTCACCTGCCGACCCGCGCGTCCTGCCTGCGCTGCCATGCCAAAGCCGGCGGCGGCGACTGGACCAAACGCGGCGACATGGGTCTGAGCACCAAAGCGCCCACCCTTGCTGAAGATGTCCATATGTCTGCCGAACCTGGCGGAGCAAACCTCAGCTGCTCGGCCTGTCATGCAGCGGGCGGACACAAGATCGCCGGACGCGGCATTGACCTGCGACAGACGGAAGCCGCGACACCCGAGTGCTCCACCTGTCACACGGCGACTCCGCACAGCAATTCAACCCTGAACCGTCACGCGCAGGGTCAGGTCTCCTGTCAGGTCTGCCATATCCGTGAATTCGGCAAAGGCGGCGCCACCGAAATGTCGCGCGACTGGCGGATTCCCACCTGGAACCCCTCTTTCTGCTCCGGGCAGGGAGGATTTGTCGGCGACGAGGTCAAAGAATCCAACGTCACGCCCGAGTACACCTGGTTCGAT
>QKGY01000352.1 GCA_003250235.1 Desulfuromonadaceae bacterium | reverse complement strand
CCGAACTCTCCCACCATGGCCGTGACCAGGAAGGTGCCGTACACCATGTAGGTGGCGCCGAAGATCAGATACAACACGCCGAGCAGCGCCAGGGTGCGGCCGCTTCCGGACGATGTCGCCTCCGCGACGGCTTCCGGTTCGAGGGCAATTTTGTGGCCGATGGGCTCGAGCCCCAGATCCTGGGGATCGTTGCGCAGCATTACCCCGGTAAGCACCGTGACGGCCAGGGTAATGCCGGCGAGAACCAGCCAGCCGGCACGCCAGCCCTGATCGCCCAGGGCCTGATTGAGAGCGGGGATAAGAAACCCGGAGAAGATGATGGCGGAACCGTTGCCCATGATCATCAGCCCCGCCGCCCGGCCGCGCCGCTCACGGCGGAACCAGTGGGACACCAGGACCATGGCGGGGATATTGGCAAACCCACCCCCCATGCCGACCAGGGCATACTGAAGAAACAGAGAAAGAAAACCCTGGCTTCGGCTGATACCGAACATGCAGGCGGCAATGAGCAGAAGACCGGCGGGGATGAGCACACGGGGGCGCAGATGGCGCAGCAGGATCGGCGTCAGGGCGACGGCGAGCAGGTAGCCGGCGAAGTTGGCGGTGCTGACGTACCCCATCTGGTCGTAACCGAGGGAGAGGCCGGCCCGCATCCCCGGAAGCAGCATACCGAAGGCGAAGCGCGACAGACCCAGGCAGCAGAACAGGGTCAGGGCGCCGCACAAGACGATCACCCAGCCGTAGTGAAAGGGGAACGGGGATTGACGCTTCGCCATGCGCCGCTCGCAGGGTTAGGGGTGAAGGGCACGCCCTGCAGGGGTTTCCCGCAGGGCGCGCCCGGTCGGAACGAATCCGGCTTAGAGGATCTCGATCAGGGTGAACTCGTAGGTCAGATCCTCCCCGGCCAGGGGATGGTTGGCATCGAAGGTGATTCCCTCGTCGCTGACTTCTACCACCGTCACGCCGACGGCCTCGTCGTCCTCGTCGGTGAGAACCAGCTCCTCGCCGACCTCGGGGGTCAAGTCCGCAGGGATGTCCTTGCGGGGCACGGTGAAAACCTTGGTCTCGTCGTAATCCCCGAAGGCCTCTTCGGCGGCAATGGTCAGGGTCTTCTTCTCCCCGGGGGCCATGCCGACGAGGGCCTCTTCGATCTGCTCGAAGAATTCCCCTTCGCCAAGTACCAGTTCCATGGGACCGGACTCGCAACCGCAATCATGGTCGCCGTCGCAGTCGTGATCTCCGCAGCTGCCGGAATCGCAGGATCCGGACTCGCAGTCATCGGATTCGAGGGTGCTGTCGAAAATGGTGCCATCTTCAAGGGTTCCGGTGAAATCGATGCGAACCCTGTCGCCTTTTTTTGCCTGTGCCATGGTGCACGTCCTTCCTTTGTGTTCAGTATGATGTTTCATTAGGGGGCCGCCTAGGCCGCCCGGTGGTCCTGCCCGCTTTTGTGCAGGTAGTATTCGTAATCGCCTTCGTAAACACGCATCTCGCCGTGGTCCACTTCGAAGACCCGGTTGACCAGGCTGCGCAGGAAATGGCGGTCGTGGCTGACCAGCACTACCGTGCCGGTGAACTTCTGCAGGGCCTCCAGCAGAATCTCCCGCGACTGGATGTCGAGGTGGTTGGTCGGCTCGTCGAGGATCAGGAAATTGATCGGCCGCGCCAGCAGGGTGGCCAGCACCACCCGGCTCTTCTCGCCACCGGAAAGCTTGTCGATCCGCTTGTCCACGTCGTCGCCGGTAAACAGGAAGGCCGCGCAGAGGTTGCGCACCACGCCGATGCTGGCCAGGGGAATCGCCTCCTGCACCGTTTCGAACACGGTGCGTTTGGGATCGAGAAGATCCATGGCGTGCTGGCTGAAATAGCCCAGGTTGACGCTGGCGCCCAGGGTGGCGCTGCCTTCGCTCGGCTCGGTCTGGCCGGCCAGCACCTTGAGAAAGGTCGATTTCCCGGCGCCATTGACACCGACCACCGCGATCTTCTCCTGCCGGCGGATCAGCCCCGTCACGCCGCCGAACACCGACTTCTCCCCGCCATCGGGCCGGGGCCAGCGCTTGGCAAGTCCGTCGATCTTGACCACGTCATCGCCGCTACGCGGCGGCTCGGCGAATTCGAAGCGGATCTGCCGCTGTTCCGGCGGCAGCTCGATCCGCTCAATCTTCTCCAGCTTCTTCACCCGGGACTGCACCTGGGCGGCGTGGGAGGCACGGGCGGCGAAGCGGGCGATGAACTCCTCCTCCTTGGCGAGCATCTCCTGCTGACGGCGGTAGCTGGCGAGCAGCTGCTCGCGGCGGATCTCCCGCTCGCGCAGGTAAAAATCGTAATTCCCCCCGTAGGTGGTGACGGTGCGGTTGGCCACCTCGATGATGCGCGTCACCAGCCGGTTCATGAAATCCCGGTCGTGGCTGGTCATCAGCACCGCCCCTTTGAAATCGGTGGAGAGCCACTCTTCCAGCCAGATGATCGACTCGACATCGAGGTGGTTGGTTGGCTCGTCCAGCAGCAGCACATCGGGGTTGAGGGTCAGGATGCGGGCCAGGGCGATACGCATCTTCCAGCCGCCGCTGAACTCCTCCACCGGGCGGTTGTAGTCGTCGGGGCCGATCCCCAGGCCGGTGAGCACCGCCTGTGCCCGCGCTTCCAGATCGTACCCGCCGCGATGCTCGAACTCCTCCTGGGCGTCTCCGTAACGCTCCAGCAATCGGCCATCGGCTCGCACATGGCCGCTTCCATGGTCCGGATCTCCTCGCCCAGGGCGACGGTGCGGGCTGAAGCCGCCATGACCTCGGCCAGCGCCGAACGGCCGGACATCTCGCCGACATCCTGGGAGAAGTAGCCGATCACCGTCTTCTTGGAGCAGGATATCTCGCCGCTGTCCACATCCTCTTCGCCGGTGATCAGGCGAAAAAGGGTGGTCTTGCCGGCGCCGTTGGGGCCGACCAGGCCACTGCGGGTCCCGGAAAGGATCTGAAAGCTGGCGTTCTGAAACAGGATCTGGGTCCCGTGCTGTTTGTTGATATTGGTCAGATGAATCATCCATCAAGCTCCCGTACAAAAGTCCCGCCTTGTTAGCACGACAGC
>QKGY01000376.1 GCA_003250235.1 Desulfuromonadaceae bacterium | reverse complement strand
CCGTAGGCCTGCTGCTCCTGCCCTCCTACAATGATGGTCTGCTGATATTCGCGGCAGTATTGATTCTCAGCCGCCTGATAGGTTCTCACCGGCGTGAGGGTTCCCGAGTTCCCCGAATCGGGATTGACCCAGGTGGTGGTCTGGTTGGTCCGGGTATATTCCAGCGCATACTGGGCATTCTGCTCCATCGCCAGCCGGTCGGCCCGATCCAGGGACCGGCCGATTTCCTGCCCGAGCAGGGCACCGGCCAGGGTACCTATCGCGACGGCGACGATCCTTCCCCTCCCTGAGCCGACCTGGGCGCCGAGCAATGCCCCTGTGCCGGCACCGAGCAGGGTGCCCGTCGACTCCTTCGGTCCAACCGGCGCTGCGCAGCCGGAAAGCAGAAGGGTGAATGCGACCATCAGGGTAATAAACTTTTTCATAGGGCTCCTCCGTAAACGGAACTCAGAGATGGAATCGGAAATAGCAAGTACGTTTCAGTTTAACGGCGCACCGAAAGCTGTCAAGGTGACAGCTTCCTCGAAACAGCGGGTGCCAAGTGGAAAAAGGGCGAGGGCAGATGGGGGTATAAAGGCGACAATGCCAGAACGATTTTCATGGACAGGGGAGGAGGACGCAGCGACGAAGAAGAGGGAGGGGCGTTGGGCGGAAACCTTTCCGTGGCCTTTATTGCGCCTCTAGCGGCGATGCTGATCCGGATGGCGGTTTCCCGTTCCCGGGAATATCTGGCCGATGCATCGGGGGCACACCTCAGCGGCAAACCCCAATCCCTGGCCGGCGCCTTGCGCAAGCTGCAAACAGCTTCGCACGTGGCGGCTCTGCGGGAAGCGAGCCCGGCGACCTCGCATCTGTTTATCGTCAATCCCCTGTCAGGGAGGTCTCGAAATTTTTCTCGACGCATCCGCCGATGGAAGAGCGCATTGCCCGACTGGAGGCGATGACGACTAGGTACCGTCTCGAAGGCCATGATTAAAAACAGTTGCCAGAAGACGGTGTCTGTGATTGTTTAGACGGGAACATGAGCGGCCCTCGGGGTGGGGATTTTTCCTGCTCGTCTAGGTAGGGGAGAACCCATCGAGCCCCGGATGACTTTAACAAACAAGGAGAGCTGAAAGTGAGCGAAGCAGTAACCCGGAATGAGGATAAGGTTCTGGTCGGCATTCTTACCGGTAGTCCCAGCGATTTACCCAAGGTGGTCAAAGTTCGCGACACGCTGGACGAACTGGGGATTCGCAGTGAAATTGTGGTCGCGTCGGCGCATCGGACCCCGGACAAGGTGTTCGCCTATCTGGACAGGGCCCATGCGGAAGGGGTGGAAGTCCTTATCGGTTGTGCCGGGGTAGCGGCCCATCTTGCCGGGGTGATTGCCGGACATACGCAACTGCCGGTCATTGGTTTGCCCTTGGGCAATGGTCCTCTGTCGGGATGGGACAGCCTTTTGTCCACGGTCCAGATGCCTCCCGGAGTACCGGTAGCGACGGTGGCGATTGACGGATCTCGAAACGCCGCGATCCTTGCGGCACGAATCCTGGCTTTAAAATATCCTGACATTGCCCAAGGGTTGAAGAAGCTTGCCGATCAGGAGCGCGAACGCTATGACAAGACCTCTGCAGAGGCTCTTGCCGGTTTAAAAAAACCCTAAAAGGATCAGACCCGTTCAAGTGATACAACCCGGGGTTGCGGGCATTTTTGCCTGCCCCCGGGTTCCCTTTCCTGCCAAAGGAAGAAGGCCCGATAAACTCTTCGGATCCCCCTGAGCGAAGCATGCAGGGGGGGTGAAAAAGAAAAAACGGATTGAAGAAAAAAGACTGGACAAGGAAAAACTCTTGCGCTAAAACGGAGTGAACGTTCACTCCACACATGATGCGTTTTTGTGGAGGTTGGCGTAAGGATGATTTTCCTAAGAAGTCGCTGGGAAATTATTTCTACTTAGCCCCCTTGTTCCCGTAACTTCATAAATCCTATAATTGATTGCGTAACACTCACACCACTGGTCAATCGCCGAGAGGAGTGAGTGTTCATTCCTTTTGGTGGGCCGTGTTGCTACGCAGATGAACCGATGAGAAAGGCCGTCTTTCAGAGAGGGCTTCAGGTAAGAATTTGTAGAAAAAGACTCCCCAGAAAAAAGAGGTATACCTATGCAGACCATTCAAAAATTCAAAGTGATAACCGCCGTTGGTTTATTCCTCGGAGGGATGATGCTGACGGGTTGCGAACAACAAAGCCTCGCCGGTAATCCGGCACAGGCACCGGCCCCCGAGGTCGGCGTGGTGGTGGTTGAGCAGCAACGCGTTTCCCTGACCACGGAACTTTCCGGCAGGACGTCAGCATATTTGATTGCCGAGGTCCGTCCCCAAGTTGGCGGCATCATCCAAAAAAGGCTTTTTACGGAAGGTACCGACGTAAAAGCCGGTCAAATGCTCTATCAGATTGATCCATCCACGTACAAAGCCGCCTACGATAGCGCCATCGCGGTCTTGGCCAGGGCGGAGGCAAACCTGATTCCCGCTCAACTCAAAGAGGAACGATTCCGGGACCTGGTGAAGATCAATGCGGTGAGTCAGCAGGATTATGATGACGCCTCCGCAGCGCTCAAACTGGCCGAAGCGGATATTCTGTCCGCCAAAGCCGCGGTACAGAGTGCGCGGATCAATCTGGACTACACCACGGTGAAAGCACCGATATCGGGCCGTATCGGGCGCTCTTCCGTTACGACCGGAGCGCTGGTTACCGCCAGTCAGGCCGATCCTTTGGCAACGATCCAGCAGCTTGATCCGGTTTACGTTGATGTGACCCAGTCGACGAGCGAACTGCTTCGTCTGAAACGGAATCTGGCCAGCGGGCTGCTGAAATCCAACGATCCCCAACAGGCACAGGTGAAACTGGTGCTGGAAGACGGAACGCCGTATGACCATCCGGGCACAATGAAATTCTCGGAGGTTACGGTCAATCAGAGTACGGGATCGGTGACGCTGCGTACGATCTTCCCGAATCCTGAACATCTGCTGCTGCCGGGGATGTTTGTCCGTGCCGTTGTGGAAGAGGGGGTGAACGATCAGGCTATACTCGCTCCCCAGCGGGGGATATCCCGTGATCCGTCCGGCAACGCCACAGCCTTGGTTGTGGGGGCGGAAGATAAGGTGGAAGCCCGTGTGATTCAGGTGGTTCGCACCATCGGTGACAATTGGCTCGTCAGCGAGGGGTTGAACCCGGGGGACCGGCTGATCGTCGAAGGGCTTCAAAGAGCGCGCCCGGGGACTACCGTACGGCCCGTTGCGTTCGGTTCCAAGCCGGGCTCGGAGCCTATCGTCGCTGTCGTTCGGCCTGCAGCGGCCAGTAAATAAAGGAGCCGCTTCATGCCACGTTTTTTCATAAATAGGCCTATTTTTGCCTGGGTCATCGCTATAATGGTCATGCTGGCCGGTCTTCTGGCCATCAAGACCCTGCCGGTTTCCCAATATCCACCCATCGCGCCGCCGCAGATCTCCATTAACGCGACCTATCCGGGAGCCTCGGCCCAGACCGTTCAGGATACGGTGACCCAGGTCATCGAGCAGAAACTGAACGGAATCGATAACCTGATCTACATGTCCTCGACCAGCGACTCGGCCGGGGCCGTGGCGATCAACCTGACCTTCAAGGCGGGCACCGATCCGAACATTGCCCAGGTGCAGGTCCAGAACAAACTGCAGCTGGCTACCCCCCTTCTGCCGCAGATCGTGCAGAAACAGGGGATTCAGGTGGTCAAGTCGACCCGGAACTTCCTGCTGATTATCGGTGTCGTGTCGGAAGACGGTTCGATGGACCGCAACGCCCTGACCGACTACATGGTCTCCAACGTACAGGACATCATCAGCCGGGTCGAAGGGGTTGGCGAGGTGCAGCTGTTCGGTACCCAGAACGCCATGCGAATCTGGCTCAATCCCGTCAAGCTGAACAACTTTCACCTGACGGCCACCGACGTCATCAATGCGGTACAGGCGCAGAACGTCCAGGTTTCCGCCGGCCAGTTCGGCGCCATGCCGGCTGAGAAGGGGCAGCAGCTCAATGCCACGATCACCGCACGCACGTTGCTGCAGACCCCCGAGCAGTTTGACGACATCATCCTGCGCACCAATACCGACGGCTCGACGGTCCGGCTCAAGGATGTGGCCGAGGCGAAAATCGGCACGGAGAATTACGGGATCGAGGGTCGCTACAAGGGAAAACCGATTGGTGGTATGGCGATCCGACTGGCTGCCGGTGCCAATGCGCTTGACACAGGAAATCGGGTCAAGGCCAAGATGGCCGAGTTGGAAAAATATTTCCCAGCCGGCATGAAGGTCGTCTATCCTTACGACACCACCCCGTTTATCAAGATCTCCATTGAAGAGGTGGTTCGCACCCTGATCGAAGCGGTGTGCCTGGTCTTCCTCATCATGTTTTTGTTTTTGCAGAATATCCGTGCCACTCTCATCCCGACCATTGCCGTGCCGGTAGTGCTGCTGGGGACCATGGGGGTTCTGGCTGTTGCTGGATTTTCGATCAATACCCTGACCATGTTCGCTCTGGTTATTGTCATCGGCTTGCTGGTCGACGATGCCATCGTGGTGGTGGAGAACGTCGAGAGGATCATGTCCGAAGAGGGACTCTCGCCCCACGACGCCACCATCAAGTCGATGGGACAGATTACCAGCGCCCTGTGGGGGATTGCCACGGTGTTGACGGCCGTTTTTCTGCCGATGGCCTTCTTCGGCGGATCGACCGGGGTCATTTACCGGCAGTTTTCCATCACCATCATCGCGGCTATGATTCTCTCCGTGTTGGTGGCCATGATCCTGACGCCGGCCTTATGCTCCACGCTGCTCAAACCGATTGAAAAGGGACATGAGCCGGGGGAATGCGGGTGGTTCTGCCAGTTTTTCCGCTGGTTCAACAGGGTTTTCGACCGAGCCAGAGGGCAGTACGAGCGGATCGTCGGCCGTTCTTTCAGCAAACCAATCCGTTATCTGGTCGTTTACTCGGCGATCGTCGCCGCCATGGCCTTTTTCTTCCTACGGCTTCCTACCGCGTTTTTGCCTGACGAGGACCAGGGCTTTCTCATCTGCCAGATCCAATTGCCGGCCGGTGCGACTCAGGATCGAACCATCAAGGTGATCGAACAGGTCGAAAAGCACTTTTTGGTCGATGAACCCGATGCGGTCGAAGCCATCATCACCGTAGCGGGATTCAGTTTTGCCGGTCGCGGCCAGAATATGGGGCTGGCCTTTGTGAAACTCAAGGATTGGAGCTTGCGCAAGTCGCCCAATCTGAAATCCACAGCGGTGGCAGGACGGGCTATGATGGCCTTCTCAACCATTCGTGACGGAATGGCCTTCGCTTTTTCGCCCCCGGCTGTTATCGAATTGGGTCAGGCCAACGGCTTCGATTTCCAGTTACAGGATCGGGCTGGTTTGGGACATGACAAGCTGATGCAGGCGCGTAACCAGCTCCTCGGCATGGCCATGAAAAATCCCAAACTGGTTGCGGTGCGCCCTAACGGTCAGGACGATTCCCCTGAGTTCAAATTGGATATCGATGATGTGCGGGCCGGAGCCCTCGGAATCTCGCTGGCGGACATCAATAGCGTCCTGAGTACGGCCTGGGGTGGCTCGTATATTAACGACTTTATCCAGAACGGCCGGGTCAAGAGGGTTTACATTCAATCGGACGCTCAATATCGTATGGTGCCGGAAGACATCAACCAATGGTATGTACGCAACGACACGGGCGAAATGGTGCCGTTTTCGGCCTTTTCCACCGCCCACTGGCAATATGCCTCGCCAAGGCTGGAGCGCTACAATGGCCTTCCGTCCCGTGAGATCATGGGGCAGGCGGCTCCTGGGTTAAGTACCGGTGAGGCGATGCTCGAGATGGAGAAGATGGCCGCCAGTCTGCCGCCCGGAATCGGTTACGAGTGGACCGGGCTGTCCTATGAGGAGAAAAAGGCCGGTGCTCAGGCTCCGGCTCTCTATGCGATCTCCTTGCTGGTGGTGTTTTTGAGCGTCGCCGCCCTGTATGAAAGCTGGACAATCCCCTTTGTCAACCTGCTGATGCTGCCGCTCGGACTGGTAGGGGCGGTGACAGCGGTGACATTGCGGGTTCTGCCCAACGATGTCTATCTGCAGATCGGTTTGCTGACCACCGTCGGGTTGTCCACCAAAAACGCCATCCTGATCATTCAGTTCATCAAGGACCAGTTGCATCAGGGGCATGAATTGGTGGAGGCGACCCTGACAGCCGTCAAAATCAGGTTGCGGCCGGTTATTATGACGTCTCTGGCGTTTTTCTTCGGCACCCTGCCCTTGGCGTTGACCAAGGGGGCCGGGGCCGCAGCCCAGAACGCCATCGGCACCGCGGTCACCGGCGGTCTGCTTTCGGCGACCTTTATCGACCTGCTCTTCATCCCGTTTTTCTTTGTCCTGGTGTCCCGCCTCTTCGCCAGAAGGAAACATGCGGTTGCCGCCAGACCTGTGGAGGTGAAATGATGACAGGCATTTTTAAAGCCCGCTTTCTTCCCGCGGTCATGGCAATTTTTCTGGCAGGGTGTTCTACCCTGGCCCCGCAATACACCCGACCGGATATGCCGGTTGCCTCGGACTGGACCGATACCGCCAAGGTCAATCCGGAGGAAAAGCCCGGGCAGCCCCTGGCGCAGATCCCCTGGAGGGACTATTTTGTCGATGCGCAATTGCAGAAGCTGATAGAACAGGCTCTGGACAACAACCGTGACCTGCGCGTCGCCGTCCTGAATATCGAGCGCTCCAGGGCGCAATACCAGATTCAGCGGTCGGACCTTTTCCCGAAAGTTGACGGGACGGCCGATGCCACGGCCAAGCGGGTCCCCGAGGACTTCTCCGGAACGGGTCAGGCGCAAGTACTACACCAGTACACCGTGGGGATCGGCGTCAGCTCGTATGAGCTGGATCTGTTCGGTCGGGTCCGCAGTCTCAAGGCCCAGGCTTTGGATCAGTACCTTGCGACAGAGCAGGCTCGTCGCAGCGTGCAGATCAGCCTGATTGCCCAGGTCGCCACCAGCTACCTGAATCTGGCCGCCGATAAGGAGAGGCTCCAGCTCGCCGAGGAAACCCTGAGCAGTCAGCAGGCCTCCTACAGACTGATCAAGAGCCGTTTCGACGCCGGCGTGGCGTCGGCCCTCGAACTGTACCAGGCGCAAACCAGTGTCGACGCGGCCCGACTCGATATCGCCCGGTACACCACTCTGGTAGCACAGGATCAGAATGCGTTGACGCTGGTGGTCGGGGCCTCCCCATCGGCGGATTCCCTGCCGACCTCGCTGAGTGAACGGCTGACTTCGCTGCAGGAGATCAGCCCCGGGCTGCCGTCCGAGGTCCTGCTCAGCCGCCCGGATATTCTCCAGGCCGAACATGTTCTCAGGGGTGCCAATGCCAATATCGGTGCAGCTCGGGCTGCATTTTTCCCGACGATCACCCTGACCAGCTCCGTAGGCAGCGGCAGCAGCGATCTGTCGGGGCTCTTCGGTTCCGGCTCCCTGTCCTGGAATTTCGTACCCCGGGTCACTTTGCCCATCTTCAACGCCGGCAGCAATCGGGCCAATCTCCAGGTGGCGAAGACGGACCGGGACATTGCCGTGGCCCAGTATGAAAAGGCCATCCAGGTGGCGTTCCGCGAGGTCTCGGATGCCCTGGCGCTACAGGCGACCATCGAGGAACAGGTGTCGGCGCAGCAGTCTCTGAAAGAGGCGACGGAGCAAAGCTACCGCCTGTCCCAGGTCCGTTACGAAAAAGGGGTGGATAACTATCTGAACGTTCTCGATTCCCAGCGTTCGCTCTACGGGGCCGAGCAGAGTCTGATCACTGTACGTTTGTCGCGGCTCACCAACCTGGTGACCTTCTACAAGGTTCTTGGTGGCGGCGGTTCCTGAAGATCGCTTCCCATAGCGCGCTCTCCCTAAGAGGGTGCCATTGAAAAGCCCCGGTTTTTAGACGAAACCGGGGCTTTTTGCCTCAATGGGGCAGAATGCCCCTGGATAGTCCATTGTAATCAGCTAAAATCATTAGACTTTACTGGTATGTCCTATGCACGGGTAAGAAGTATCCGAGGGACGATGCGCCGGTGGGCGTGGGAGCCTCGGGTGGTAAATGCGCAGAATTGTGATAAGCAACAAGCAGGATTAACCAAGGACGCAAACGCCGTTAAGGTTGTCCGGATACGGATGACCAACAGCCGATACGGAACCGATTGTTTCGTAAAGGAGCACCCATGAAAACGAATTCCCTCGCATCAGGCGGTCCGGGGATTGTTCCCCGCTGGACATCCAGCGCCAAAAGCGGGGTGGGGACGTCTCTGAATCGCAACAGCCGGGTGTGGTTTACCCTGAGCCACGGCATTCTGAACGAAGTCTATTATCCGCGCATCGACAAAGCCGCCATTCGCGATACCGGTCTGGTCGTGACCGATGGGCAGGTGTTTTTCAGCGAGGAAAAAAGGGATACACAGAGCCGGCAGACCTGCCTGACCGATGGCGTTCCCGGGTATCGGCTCGTCAATGAATGCCGCCGGGGGATGTATCGCATTGAGAAAGAAATCCTCACCGATCCCCGGCGCGATGTGCTGCTGCAGCGGATACGCTTCGTTCCTCTGAAAAATACGTCAGCCCCTTATCGTCTGTATGTCCTGCTCGCTCCGCATCTGGACAACCACGGCTATGGCAACCGCGGTTGGGTCGGAGAGTTCAAAGGGGTTCCCATGCTGTTTGCCGAGCGCAACGGTACCGCTCTGGCCCTGGCCTGCTCGGTTCCGTGGGGCGCCTGTTCGGTCGGCTATGCCGGTGTTTCCGACGGCTGGCAGGATTTGAACCGCAACAAACGGCTTACCACGATCAATCTTCGTGCGGACGACGGAAATCTCGGCTTGACCGGGGAGCTCGATGTCGATGAAGCACAAAAGGGGGTTGTTCTTGCCCTGGGGTTCGGGGCCAATGCGGCCGAGGCGGGTCACCGGGCGCGGGCCAGCCTGCTGGAAGGGTTTCCCTCGGCCCTCGACGCTTACGTGAAGGCCTGGCAGGGCTGGCAGGAAACCTTGAAAGGCCTGAAGGCCGACACCGCAGCACAAGAGAATTCCCTGTACCGCCTGAGTGCGGCGATTCTGCGTTGTCACGAGGAAAAACGCTTTCCGGGCGGCCAGATCGCCAGCCTGTCCGTCCCCTGGGGGTTCGCCAAGGGAGATGAAGACCTGGGAGGGTATCACCTGGTATGGCCGCGGGATCTGGTCGAGGCCACCGGAGGCCTTCTGGCGGCGGGCGCGTTTGCCGATGTCAGAAGGGCCCTGCGCTATCTGCAGACCAACCAGGAGGCGGACGGACACTGGATGCAGAACATGTGGATGGACGGCACCGCCTACTGGGACGGGGTACAGATGGATGAAACGGCGTTGCCCATTCTCCTGGTGGATCTGGCATGGCGCGAAGGGGCCCTGAAGGACGGCGGATTGGCGACATACCGCCCCATGATCCGTGCGGCGGCCGGATATCTGGTACGCAACGGCCCGGTCACCTGCCAGGACCGCTGGGAAGAGGACCCCGGTTATTCCCCCTTTACGCTGGCCGCCGAGATTGCCGCCCTGTTGGCCGCCGCCGATATGCTCGAGGAATCCGGAGAGACGACACTGCCCCGGTATTTACGGGAGACCGCCGATACCTGGAACGAGGCGATCGAGCGATGGACCTATGTGACGAATACGGACCTCGCCAAGGAACATGAGGTGGAAGGGTACTACGTCCGCATCGCCCCTCCCGATGCAGGCGACGCAGCCTCGCCTTCGGGTGGATTCGTGGCGATCAAGAACCGTCCTCCGGGCCAGAGCTCCGAAGCGGCGGCGCACATCATCAGTCCGGATGCGCTGGCTCTGGTGCGGTTCGGGCTTCGCGAGGCCGGAGATCCCCGCATCGTCAACACCCTCAAGGTGATCGATGCCCTGCTCAAGGTCGAAACCCCCCGCGGCCCGGCCTGGCATCGCTACAATGACGACGGCTACGGGGAGCATGAGGACGGCTCGCCCTTTGACGGTACGGGGGTGGGGCGTCCCTGGCCGCTGCTGACCGGCGAGCGGGCCCATTACGAACTGGCGGCGGGAAGAAACGAAATGGCCCGAGAACTGCTCGGTGCTCTGGAGCGCTTCGCCGGGGAAAACGGCCTGCTGCCCGAGCAGATCTGGGACAGTGCCGATATTCCGGAGCGCGAACTGTTCGCGGGGAGGGCTTCCGGGTCGGCGATGCCTCTGGTGTGGGCACACGCCGAATATATCAAGCTCTGCCGCTCCTTGGAGGAGAAGAGAGTTTTCGACATGCCCCCGCAGACGGTGGCGCGCTACCTTCGGCAGCATTCCCCGTCCAGGCTGGTTTCCTGGCGCTTCAACCATAAGTGCCGCGTCATGCCGGCCGGCAAGATCCTGCGTCTGGAGGTGCTGGCGCCGGCCCGCATTCACTGGAGTCTGGATAACTGGCGCACCACGCAGGATGTGGATACGACCGATACGGGCCTGGGGATCCATGTCGTCGACCTGCCGACCGAGCAGGCCAAGGCCGGAGACGCCGTCGTCTTTACCCTGTACTGGCCGGAACAGCCGGCGCTGGGAAGGCACGGACTTCATCGTGCGTATCGAGGCCCCGTAAGAGGGGGAAAGGAGATCGCCAACGCCATGGCAGAGAGAGAACAGGAGAACCGCCCCATCGGCATCGCCGCGGATCATGGCGGGTTTACCCTGAAAGCCGATCTGATCCCGGCGCTTGAAAGCTGGGGTTATGCGGTGAAAGATTACGGCGCGTTGCGTCTCGACCCGGCAGATGACTACCCGGACTTTATCGCTCCCCTGGCGCAGGATATTGCCGCAGGCGTTGTGGCTCGCGGCATCGCCCTGTGCGGCAGCGGCGTCGGCGCCAGCATCGTTGCCAACAAGGTCAGGGGCGTTCGCGCCGCGCTGGTTCACGATATGTTCTCGGCACACCAGGGGGTGGAAGACGACGACATGAACCTGATCTGTTTCGGAGCGCGCGTCATCGGCGCCGCCCTGGCCCGGGACCTGGTGCGGGTCTTTCTGCAGGCCCGCTTCTCCGGAGCTCCCCGGCACCTTCGGCGGCTCGACAAGATGCGCCGCTTCGAAGGGTGAAGGTGACAATAATCATCGAAGGGACAAGGACCATGACGGATAGCAAAGCGAAAATCGGCATGATCGGCCTCGGCGTGATGGGACGCAATCTGCTGCTCAATATGGCGGACAAGGGCGTGCCCGTGGCCGGGTTCGATCGGGACGCGGCAAAGGTGGAAGCCCTGATCCGCGAAGGCGGCGGAAAGCGCGTATCGGGCTACGGCGATCTGCAGGCCCTGGTGAGTCACCTGGAATCGCCGAGAGCGGTGATGCTGCTGGTGCCGGCGGGGGCGGCGGTCGACGCCGTCATCGACGGGCTGAGGCCTCTGCTGGCGCCGGGAGACCTGATCCTCGACGGGGGGAATTCGCACTTTACCGACACGGCGCGACGCGGCGAGATGCTGAAAGGGATCGGCATCCATTACCTGGGGGTCGGGGTCTCCGGGGGAGAAGAGGGGGCGCGGCGCGGACCGAGCCTCATGCCGGGCGGTGAGAAAGAAGCGTACCTGAGGGTGAAACCCCTGCTCGAAGCGGTCGCGGCCAAGGTGGAAGGCGACCCCTGCGTAACCTGGCTCGGCCCGGGAGCTTCGGGCCACTACGTCAAGATGGTGCACAACGGCATCGAGTACGGGCTGATGCAGCTGATCGCCGAAAGCTACGACCTGATGAAGCGGGGGCTCGGCATCGGCAATAAGGAACTGCACGGGATTTACCGGAAATGGAGCGACGGGGAACTCAATGGCTTTTTGATGGAGATCACCGCCGATATCTTTGCCCGAAAAGATGAGCGCAGCGCCGCCGACCTGGTGGACAGAATCCGCGATGTCGCCCGCCAGAAGGGAACGGGGCTGTGGACCTCGCAGGAGGCCCTCGAACGCCAGAGCCCGGCCCCGGTGATCGACCTGGCGGTTCATATGCGCGACCTGTCCGCCCTCGATCAGCAGCGTCTGACGGCCTCGGCCCTCTACCCGAGGGCGGTGGGGCCATTCAAGGGGGACCGGGAGACGGTCGTGCGGGCGCTGCAGGACGGCCTGAGCGCGGCGTTTCTCATCACCTACGCCCAGGGGATGGCCCTGTTGCATCAGGCTTCGAACCACTACGGGTATGGGCTGATGCTGGAAGAGGTCGCGCGCATCTGGCGGGGCGGCTGCATTATCCGCGCGGCGCTGTTGAAGGACCTGCGAAGCGCCTTTCGACGCAACCCGGAGTTGGCCAACCCGCTGCTCGACCCGGATTTGGCCGCCTGGCTGCAGGCGCGGCAGAAACCGTTGCGCGATAGCGTGCTGACCGCGGCGGAGCTGGAGATCCCGGTGCCGGGGCTCATGGGGGCTTTGGCCTACTGGGACGCGTATCGCAGCGCCAGACTGCCGACCAACCTGATCCAGGCACAGCGGGATTACTTCGGGGCCCACACCTATGAGCGGATCGACGCCGAGGGAACCTTTCACACCGAGTGGAAACGGAGGTGAGCGCGGATATGACGACACCCAACGGTCTTGATCCGACCCTGTTCATCGTCTTTGGTGCCGGGGGCGACCTGACCTGGCGCAAGCTGGTCCCGGCCCTCTACAACCTGCACCTCGACCGGCAGCTTCCCGAGACCTTCGCCCTGATCGGCGTCGATCGCAGCAGCCAGAGTGACGAGGCGTTCCGTGGGCATCTGCGCGAAGGGGTCGACCGGTTTTCCCGCCGTGGCAAGACCGACGACGCTTCGTGGACAGCCTTCGCCGAAAAGATCTCCATCCTGAATGCGGACTTTACCGCTCCCGAGATGTCGGCGTCGCTGCGCAAACGGCTGGACCAGGTGGACAAAAGCTGGGGGGGCCAAGCCAACCGTGTCTTTTATCTGGCGATTCCGCCAACCCTGATCGAAAAGGCGGCCGCCCGGCTCAAAGACCTGGGCCTGTGTCAGGACTGCTCCCGGGACCGCTTGGTGGTGGAGAAGCCCTTCGGCCGGGATCTGCAATCGGCCCGGGCCCTCGATCGCACCCTGACGGCGCTCTTTTCCGAGTCGCAGATTTTCCGCATCGATCACTATCTGGGCAAGGAGACCGTGCAGAACCTGCTGGCGTTCCGTTTTGCCAACGCCCTGTTCGAACCGATCTGGGACCGCCGCTACATCGACCAGGTACAGATCACCGTGGCCGAGACGGTGGGGGTCGGGCACCGTGCCGGCTACTACGATCACGCCGGCGCCCTGCGCGACATGGTGCAGAACCACCTGCTGCAGATCCTCTGCCTGATCGCCATGGAAGCGCCGGTATCCTTTGACGCCGACGAGATCCGCAACAAGAAGATCGACGTGCTGCGGGCCATTCATCCGATTCGCGCCGAGAAGGTGCATCACTACGCCGTACGCGGGCAGTACGGCGAGGGGCGGATGGACGGGGTGAAGACGGTGCCGGGCTATCGGCAGGAGGTCGGGGTGCGTCCCGAATCGGGCACCGAAACGTTCGTGGCGCTGCGCCTGTTCGTGGACAACTGGCGTTGGCAGGGGGTGCCCTTTTACCTGCGTACCGGCAAGCGCCTGGCGCAGAAAGTCTCGCAGGTGTCGATCCTGTTCCGGCCGGTGCCGCACCAGAGCTTTCCGGCCTCGGCCGTGGAGAACTGGCAGCCCAACCGCCTGATCATCCGTATCCAGCCCGAGGAGGGAATCACCCTGCGCATTCAGGCCAAGCAGCCGGGGACCCGTATGCTTCTGGCCCCGGTCGACATGCAGTTCTGCTACCGGGAGGCTTTCCGCAAGACGCCTCCGGAGGCCTACGAGACCCTGTTGCTCGATGTGATGCGCGGCGATGCCACCCTGTTTATGCGCGCCGATCAGGTGGAGAAGGCTTGGGAGGTCATTTCCCCCGTGCTGAAGAGCTGGGAGGAGACCCCGGCCGGAGATTTCCCCGATTACGTGTCGGGAAGCTGGGGGCCTGAGAGCGCCGATGCCCTGTTGACCCAGGACGGCCGAAGCTGGTTCGACCCGGTGTTGACCGAACGGGAAGGGGAAGAGGGACAGAAATGATCCGGATTCTGGACGATCTCGAAGCCCTCAGCCGGGCCGCCGTCCTGCTCTTCGTCGAAAAGGCGGCGCAGGCAATCCGCGAACGGGGCCGCTTCTGCGTAGCGCTCTCCGGAGGCAGCACGCCACGGCGCACCTACGAACTGCTGGGCGAGCTGCCGTACAGCCGGCAGGTCGACTGGTCGCGCGTCCAGCTGTTCTGGGGGGACGAGCGCTGCGTTGCGCCCGATGATCCCCGCAGTAACGAGCGCCTGGCGCGCGCGGCGTTTCTCGATAAGATTCCGCTGGCCGAAGCGCAGATCCATCCCCTGCGCTGCGGAACAGATCCGCAGGGGGCCGCCCGGTATCACGAGGAGCGGCTGAGGACCTTCTTTCCGGGCGAAACAGCCTTCTTTGACGTGGTTTTGCTGGGGCTGGGAAAAGACGGGCATACCGCCTCGCTGATCCCCGGTGCGGACGTGCCGCCCGAGACCGGCCGGCTGGTTCTGCCGGTTCAGGTGCGCGGCGAAGAGTTTGCGCGCCTGACCCTTACGGGGGCGGCACTCGATGCGGCCCGACTGGTGGTGTTTTTGGTCGCAGGGAGGGAGAAGGCGGATATCCTGCATGAGGTGCTTGAAGGCCAGGAAGGCAGGTACCCCGCCCAGCGGATCGCCTCAGGGGCGAAAGACGTGCTATGGTTGATCGACCGGGCCGCTGCCGGCCTGGTCGAGGAAGAGGACGCATGACGAAATCAGAACCGCAACTCTCCGGAGACGTCCGGACGCAGAAGGCCGCCGACGAAATCCTCTCGGGCGACGGGCCGCAGCGGCGCGGACTCGCCCGACTGCTCCCCTTTCTCGGGCCGGCGTTCATCGCCAGCATCGCCTATGTCGATCCGGGCAACTTCGCCACCAATATCGAGGGGGGTGCGAAATTCGGCTATACCCTGCTATGGGTCGTCGTCGCCAGCAATCTTATGGCGATGCTGATCCAGGGCCAGTCGGCCAAGCTGGGGATCGCCACGGGCAAAAACCTGGCCGAACTCTGCCGCGAGCATTTCCCGGTGGGGTGGTCCTGGGGCATGTGGGTGATCATGGAGTTGGTGGCCATGGCGACCGACCTGGCGGAGTTCGTCGGCGCGGCGGTCGGCTTCAACCTGCTGTTCGGCATGCCCCTGTGGATCGCCGGGCTGGTCACCGCCGCAGTCACCTTTCTGATCCTCGCCCTGCAGTCCCGCGGTTTTCGTCCCCTCGAGGCGGTGATCACCGCCCTGCTCGGCGTGATCGCCCTGTGTTACGTGGTCGAAACGTTCCTGGACCGGCCGGAATGGGATCTGGTGGTGCGTCACGCGTTCGTCCCCCGTTTTGCCGGGGCGGAGAGCGTACTGCTCGCCGCAGGCATCCTCGGGGCCACCGTCATGCCGCACGTGATCTTCCTGCACTCATCCCTGACCCAGGGGCGTATCCGGGTGACCGATCCGCTTCAGAAGCGGCGTCTGTTCTTTTTCGAAGTGGCCGACGTCACCATCGCCATGGGGGTGGCCGGCTTTGTCAATGCCGCCATGCTGATGATGGCGGCCGCCACCTTTCACCGCTCGGGCCTCAGCCACGTCGCCAGCATCGAAGAAGCGCACCGCACCCTGCAGCCCCTGCTGGGTCAAGCGGCGGGCTGGGTTTTCGCCATCTCGCTACTGGCAGCCGGGCTGGCCTCCACAACGGTGGGGACCCTGTCCGGACAGGTCATCATGCAGGGGTTCATCCGCCACCAGATCCCGGTTTGGCTGCGCCGGCTCGTGACCGTGGTCCCGTCGCTGATCGTTATCTTCATGGGGCTCGATCCGACCCGTACCCTGGTGATCAGCCAGGTGGTCCTCAGCTTCGGACTCCCCTTCGCAGTGATCCCCCTCATTCTCTTCACCCAGCGCCGCGACATCATGGGAGAGCTGGTGAACTGGCGGATTACCACGGTGCTGGCCTGGCTGGTGGCGGCGCTGATCCTGGCCCTGAACGTTTACCTGCTGATGCAGATTTTCGCGGGAGTCTGACCATGATTCAACATCTGCTCGTTCCCCTGGATGGCACGGCGATGGCCGAAACGGCCCTGCCCGTGGCCGCCTATCTGGCCCGCACGCTGCAAGCGCGAATCACCCTGATACACCTGCTCGAGGTCGATGCGCCGTCGATGGTGCACGGCGAAGCGCACCTGGCGCAACCCGCCGAGGCCGAAACGTACCTGCAGGGCGTGCGGGAACGCTATTTTTCCGATCTGCCCGATCTGGCCTGTCATGTGCACGGCACGCCGGTCGGCGATGTGGCCGAGGGAATCGTGGCGCACGAGGAGGAGCTGCATCCGGACCTCATCGTCATGTGCAACCACGGGCCCGACAGGCTCACCCGGCTGATGCGGGGCAACCTGGCGCAACAGGTGATCACCCTGGGGCAGACGCCGCTGCTGCTGGTGCGGCCGAACGCCGGGGGAGCCCCCGCATCTTTTGCCCTGAACCGCCTGCTGCTGCCCCTCGACGGAACCGAACGGCACGCGGGCGGGCTGGATCCGGCCCGGGAGTTGGCCCAAGGCTGTGGCGCGATGGTGCATCTGCTCGGGGTGGTGCCGCCGCCGTCGACGGCGCGGGGCACGGCGCTGGCCCGCTTCATGCCGGGGGCCACCCGCACGCTGAGCGCCCTGGACGCGGTGAATCTCGAAGACTACCTGCAACAGGTATTGACGCGGCTGAAAAAGGAAGGGCTCGACGCCAAAGGGGAGCTTCGCTACGGCCACACGGCCAAAATGATCGTGGCCACGGCGGCCCGCAGCCATGCGGACCTGATCGTCATGGCCACCCATGGTCGCGCCGGCAGCGAGGCTTTCTGGAGCAACAGCGTCACCGCGGCGGTCTTGTCGAAAACCACGACGCCGCTGCTGCTGATCCCTGTGTAAACGCATTTGCCGAAATGCGGATCTATGAGGTGATTTAAGATGGTGGTGTTTCTGTCCTCAGGGGGGCGATCTTGAATTGGCAGAAACAACGGGCAGAAAAGACGATGGACCCGCTCGTTCCTTTGTCTGCAAGGCCGTCCTTGTCACGGATACCATAAGAAACAAAGCGGTTACTTTTTCGGGTAAAGGAGCACACCGGGGTGTAAAGAAGAATTCTCCGCCGAAACATATCTTTTAGATGCCCATCCGTGTATGATGAGAATTACGTCCTGATTCTTCCCATGTTTTCTCCTCTTCTCTCTTCGACTCCGTGGTGTTGACGCTCCGGAGACCATAAGAATGGCTGGCATGCCGGCATGTTCCGGAATGGCCGTCCTCCGCTCTCCCCCTTAGAATCCAGAGCTCCTCCTGGTTTTTATCGGTTAAGTCTTTTCACCTTCAACCAGGGAGTATTCCTATGCAACGCCCGCTTTTATCCGTTGGACAAACGATCAAGGTCCGCTGCTCCAAATGCCGAAAAAATACGGATCACACCCTTGTCCGTCTTGACGGACAGACACCAGTTGAAGTGACGTGTCAGGTCTGCGGTCACCACCATAAGGTTCGAGCCCCAGGGGTAAAAAAACGGACGGCTGTTCCCAAAGGCCTCACATTGCGAGAGACGGAGAAAAACGAGTGGGCCGCCCTGCGACCAAACTGGGAAACCGCTGAGGCGACAGACTATCGCATGACCGATGCCTACAAGGCAAAGGACCTGATCATCCACCCTCTCTTCGGGCTCGGTATGGTGTTACGCGTGGCCGGAACCCAGAAAGTCGAGGTTCTTTTCGAAGACGGCAAGAAAATGATGCGCAGCAAATAACTAAACGAGAATGCGAAACGGTGTCTGGCCTCCGGGCTGGGCTTTGAAACAAGAAGGGGTAAGGGTGGAATGAAAATCTGTGTGTTGTGCGAAGGACAATCAAAAAAATTGCGAAGCGGAAAACCCCATGATGAGCTGGTCAAGGTGGATGAACCGCGAATTTTCAGCGGGAATAAGCCAAAAGGATTCGAAGAGCAGGATTACCAGTGCCTGACCTGCAAGGCGAAGTTCACCCATAGCACCAATAAAAACGCGGAGCCGTGGACCCTCTGGAAGGGGTAGCTTTACGATGGGCCCCTAAGGGGGCGGCTCTCCGTGGAGCGGCCATCTCCCCGATCCGGGCGCCTGTCCCGGGGATTATGCCTTGTTTTGCCAGTGCTGAAAACGTTCTCTGGGGATTCTGGATAAAATACGTCCGAAGGTTTCCCGGTCATAGAGATAGAGGCAGTGGCGGATCGCCGTGTAGGGACTGAACGTGTTCTCCGGATTTTCATTCAGATAGTCCTGCCGGTAATCCCTCACGGTTTTCAGGTTGGCGATCAGGCTCTTGTGCAGGTCCGACTTTTTAAAGCCCGGGTCCAGCCGCAGGATATCCTGGACAAAGTTGTCCACCTTGTAATCTTCAAAGTCGAAATCCTTAAAAAAGTGCCCGGCGATACGAAGGAAACTGAACGCGTTGATGGTTTTCCCCGGGGCCGTCTGGGAAGGCTCCCCGATACCTTCAGGCCCGTCACTTACCGTCTCCGATGTCTCTTGCTGGATCAGATCCAGGGTCGCGTTGCGGATCTCTTTGAATTCCCGGTCGGCAAGCTCGAACAGCGCCGAGAGAACATTGATCCGGCGCTTGAGATCGATGGGGATGGACTTCTTGTACTTGATCTTGTGATCGAGAATACTCCAGGCGTCCTGGATCACGGAACGGATCTGCACTTCAAAAGGATGTCCGGCAAGTGGCGGGTTCTCAGGGGCGGAAACGGCCTGCGGGTTGGGTGCCATATCCATGTGCAAGCCTTTGTATCCGAAAGAATCCTCGGTGTTTTCAAGGGCGGCAATCTTGTCGGTGACCTCGATCGTCCTGAAGTGATTCTTGAGAAGCTCTGAAATCTGTACGACCTGATCATCGTAGAGACAGACGATGCGGATGCCGATCATGTCGGAAATGTAGTCCTTGATCTCATACGGGCAATCGTCGTTTTCGACCTTGCTCAGATATTTGCGCTGGAACTTCTTGAGGCACTCTTCTTTGTCCTTGATCCGTCCCTCTATCTTGGTCACGTCACCGGTACCGGCGTCTTTCACCAGGGCTTCGACGGTCCGGATATAGGTGTTCATGGCTTCTTCAAGGAGATGCCGGTTGGTTTCGTAGTATGTGTTGAAAGAACGTTTTTCTTGTTGAAAATTCAGAGAGGCCACGGGCGACTCCTTCCTGCTTTGTGGAAATGGGGTGATCGTTTATTGGGGCAACGCACGGGAAAGCCGCGGGATGAACGGGCGAATACATGGATCGAAAGACATTGTGCGAAATGGCGAGGGGAATCAGATCTGTGAAGCGGGGTTCGTAGGATGACGTATCGGGGAGGGTGACACCTTAATCTTGGTCGGGACTCTCAGAAGACTTGTCCTTGCGTTTCTGCTTTAGTTTCTCTTCCTGTTTCGCTTTTCTGGCCAGCTCCTTCTGCCGCTTCTCATAGCCATCGTTCGTTTTTTGGCTATGCGATGATCCTTGAGGGGGATGTTGCGCGGACAGGGAAGGTGCGGGGAACGGGTGTAAGAAAGAGTCCCGCGAATTTTCGCGGGACTCTTTCGCTTCGGTCACTTAAACTTTGCGCACGTTGGCCGACTGGGGGCCTTTCTGGCCTTGAACAACATCAAAGCTCACGCGATCGCCCTCGGCAAGGGACTTGAAACCGTCGCCCTGGATTGCGGAAAAATGAACGAAAACGTCAGGTCCGT